>DGVK01000062.1:44943-76885 GCA_002395905.1 Verrucomicrobia bacterium UBA4286
ACGGCCTCCATGCCGTTCAACCTCCTCGGCGTTGACCAGGGCGAGCAGGACTGGTGGGCCGACGACTGGGGCGAGCCCGAGTAACCGCTACAGCGGCGGTATCGCCTTTTTCACTGCGGCAAGCAGTGCTTGGGGCGAAGGTTGTGTATAGCGGGCGTGCATCCCGCCGCCCGCGTGGCCGGTGATTGCATCCGTGATATGCGGCGGAACCCCCGCCTCGTCCATCATTGAGATGAATGTGGCACGCAGCGAATGAAAGCTTGCACGTCCGTTGCCGTGTGCAAAAACGCCGCAGCTTTTGAAAGCTGCGGCGATTTTCCGCGATGGACGATGACGAGCATCTTCGGAGAAAAGATATGGATCTCCGTCAGGAGGAGAGGTTCGTCGCCGCAGTATAAGATTTCGCACCTGGTTCGTCAGCGGAATCTTGAGTGGAATAGGTTTGGTGAGATGCGTCTTGTTCGGTACAACGCGCAGGAACCTCCCATCCGCCTCAATTTCGGACCATTCCAGCCAGGCGACATCCGAAAGCCTGAGCCCGGTCGAATAGCCTATCACAACCATATCCGCCAGGTCTCGATTCCTGCTCTGCAGATAACCATGCACTTTGCGGCTCTCGTCAAGCGACAGCCGCCTGTAGTGCTCGTGTCTGCAAAGCGGTTTCACGGTGCCTGCTCCGGACGTCTCCCAAAGCCCACGGTCGAGGCCGAGCGTGCTCCAGACGCGTCGATAAAACACGAGCATCCGACGCGCTGATATATATGCCCCCATAAGTCTCGCTGTTATCTTTGCACATGCATCCTTCTTTAGTATGTCTTCTGGCAAAAGGCCAAGTTCATCAGCCGCTTCGGCAAGAATCCGCATCCAGCGTTCATAGCTCGTTTCGCTTGCTTCGGAAATCGTTCCAGCTGCGCGAGCCATGAATTCGTCCCAGAGATTTCTCCATGTGAGAGACGCCAGAGCAGAACGTCGGCGAAGCTCAAGGTCGGCCCGCGCGCCAAGCCGTGATAGATGCTCAAGCCAGGCCTGCTCGCTGTCTTCCGGCGGCAGAAGTTTTCGCGCCCGCTTCTTCGCAATGTTGAAATCGCCCGTTTTCAGCGAAATCCACTTGCTCCTCCCGCCAAGGCGCGTGACGAGATAAAGGATGTTACCGCGGAGTTGAATAGATCCAAAGTTAAGTTTCATGGAGTGAATAATAGCAAATTTGCGCAATAACGACTATAGAAACATATTGCGCCCGCTTATTACTTGTCCAATATCAATGGAATTGAACGCGTTCCAGCACGACCTTCTATACTGTCTGTAAAATAAACCGTTCCACATCCATATGCCTTCTCCGGAGCCACTATTCCACATTCACATGGCAAGACCCATCCCGGAGTGACAACGCCGGCATAGGCAGCCGATATCATGCGTCCACCGTCAAACGGTATTCTATAAGCACCTCTGAAAACACCATTTCTAGTGTGGAAATAGAACGAATTCCCTTGTGCCTTGTCAAGTGCAAGACCTTTTGGTTCCACTCGCACCAAGAGTCTGCTCGGTGGTGCAAATGCACCGTACCGTTCACTGGCCGTCGCTCCTTCTACAATTGCTGACAACGAAAATGGAGCTTCTGGAACATAGCGGTCAATATCACCGTAAAAGAGTTTATCTAAGGTTTCTTGTGAAACTCCTTGGGGATACCACGAGCCGTAAACGGAATGAATGGCAAACCACCTAACGGTTGTCCCTTGATGAAGTGTGTATGCTATATGACTGCTGGCAGATGTTACTATCTCGCGAACAAGTCGGCTCCCATCTGAGGTTATTTCGCTAGACGCCCACTTTTCTGCACCATCTACGCCAATTGAAAAAACACCGCCGAATATATTGTGGGCCGAGCGTGAAAAAAAAGGCACTCGCGCATTTTCACGATATCTATCGAATCCGCTTATCCTCGTCGAGCCGCTTATGGATATGCCGTCTGGAGCAATTCCTGCAAAGCGGACAACACCGTTCTTAAGGTTCGACACGCCAGCTATAGAAAGCGTCAAGAAGCCTGATCCTGTCGGCGCTTCAGCAGGACCTTCTACTTCAATCACGGGTAAAGCGACTGTGTAATATCCCTTGAGTTTATCGAAAACGCTGGTCTCCGGCCAATCGGCTTCTGCAGAAAATGTGTTTCCGTGGCAATTGTACCCGTCAGGCAGTGAAAGGACTGTAGAAAGTCGGCCAGATGTCTCCATAGATGCATAAAGCACACAATCCTTTGAAACCAGTGTCGCTGTTGCTGTGCCGTTTGTGTCCAAGGTCTGCCATTTGCCTGCGAAACTGACGGTCCTCCCCTCTGTCCCGATGTACTTTGCTGAAAGGGAACCCTGCGATGTTGAGGCGAATGAGAGTGTGCCGGCTGCTAATCTGTACCCTTCATCATCCGTTGCAAACAGTGTCATAATCTGATTAGAACGTTTCACGCCTAACATTGGATTGATTTTGGGCGAATCTGTTATGGTAAAACGAAATGTTGTTTCAAAACCTGTGACTTTTTTACCATAGCGACGTGAAGAGACAACACAGGTAAATTCATATGTCCCAGTCTTTTTGGGGACTCCAGATAGAAGGATCGCACCACTTTTTTTATCGTATTTGAGAGTCAGTCCAGACGGAAGTGGTGCCGAGCCGGGGATGCGAGAAACAACCACCTGTGTATCGGCAGATCCAAGACCTATAAGCGCAAAAGAATTTGTTGGAGTGAACATGGTATATGCTGAGACATCGTATGTCATCTGTCCAAAACAGGGAGCGTCAGTATCAATTATGGTAACGGCGCAAGTGGCATTCTCACCAATGAACGAATTACCCTGCAATCGTTCTAGTGTAAGCGTGAATGTACCATCCCCCTCGAAAACCTCATTGGGAATAAGTGTAAAACAAACCTCTTTCTCTCCTTGTTCTCCATCGCGCCAAGAAAGTATTTGATCTTCCCATACAAAACGTTCTTCTGATGCATTATCTGATTTGGTGCAGATTACACGAACTGAAGACGCGCCGTAGCCGCCATCTTTGCGCACTATGCTCACGGTTCCGGTTCCTGCAAACTCAATTATTCGCATATCGGATGAGGCGAAGGCTATCTCACCTGGATTTTGGTCGGGTGGCGACGCCGCAAGTGCAAGTGTATACCGTGCCTCCGTCGAACCAGAGAAATCAACCGCAAATCCATCGTCGGTGTTCTGGCATGATACGCCAGCAAACCATCGTTCTCCAGGAGGAAGGTTGGTTTTCAGCGTAAAGCCATCGCTAAGCACAACACGCTCTTTCACGACGGGCCGCAATATTCCGGCCTCCAAAACCGACAAGGCTAACGTAATTACATTTGACGCCTCGCCAGAAACATACAGCCTTAGACTGGAACCTGCTGATACATCGGAAAGTTCATACCAGTCTGCCGTGTCTGCATGGCACAGCGTGCTTGCGATTGAAAAATCAGATGCAAGCATGCTACCGGTAGTAATCGGGTGGTTGTCGCTGATTTCGCCTGGCTCATCTGCCAACTCCAGCATCTCGTCGAACCGGGCGATATAATTGCTCCAATTGGCCAGGTCGTCCTCTCCGGGCGACTTGTTGGCGAAGCGGGTTAGACGGGCGGCAACCGTACCGTCCTTTCGCAGCAGGACGAAAATGGGCACGCCCGTGCGGTAGGCGTTCGTGTCCTCGGGACGGTGGTACCCACCCGCGTCAGTGTTGGTCTTTACAAGAAAATGGTTTCGCGCACGCATCGCCGCGGCGGCTTCGTCCGACACCATTTTCCTCGAAAGGTATGGGCGTCCGCTCCTCATTGCGCCGCGCGACAAGTAGGCCGTCTTCGAAAACATTGAAGGGGAAGCGCAGTTCTCCGGACCCGCGCCGTTTCTGGCACTGAAATTTGGAATATCCACCACGGCAAGCGCAACATGATTAGATTCTGCCCATTTTCTGAAGAGGTTGTCCCCGTTTGTGTCGGCAAGGTCTAGAAAATTGGCATCGGTATTAGCACAATCGGGGCACCAGAGCGAGCCTTGAACGCTTACAAGAGTATACGCTGCACCATCGGTTGCTGCCACCATATTGGTTACAATGTCAAGGTCGACCGTCCATTCACCAAAAGCAAGTGTCTCTGCCGTTCGCTCGCCAAGCCATAATGGATTGTTGTTCGAGTTCGCCTTTTCGACAAAGTAAATCTCGTTTGTTCCACAGAAATAGCCGCCGTCACCGTAAAGTTCAAGCCCAACCTTTTCGCCATTGACGAATGAATTCATCAGACCAATACGTACCGACTTGGTGGTTTCTTCCAACGCCCAAGGAACCTCGTTTGTTAAAACGTTGCCAGAAGGGAAAACGGCGACAAGTCTGTTTGTGCATACGGATGACAGGCTATCTGTGCCACGAACAAGCTCTATGTCTACATATTCCGTTGTCCGTTCGGCTTCATACCGGTCAAATTCTGTACCCGATGCGGTAAACGAACCGCCACGATAGTTGGGCACGATGTCATTGTCAGAGAGCCATTTCAAGTAGAGCGACTTGAACCCAGCCCAACTACGACTCCCTGTACCATATGGCGAGCCTCCAGTTACAATCGAGCCGTCCCCTTTTTCATAATAAAAGCCAAAAAGCGGAAACGCCGCCTGCCCTCCGCATACTGTGGTTATAAAACGGTATGCGTCATAAACGACCTTTGGTTTGTAGTTTGACGCTGGTACGCTATCATCAGATGTGTCGGCCTTAAAGTAGACGAAAACAGCTCTGTTTGCCGATAGAAAAGATGCCACCTCTTCAACTTTCCCGTTTATTTCCGAGATGAGATTGTTGCAGTGTTGACAATCTTCTTCGCTCCATATCACAACCAAAGGCACATGTTCTGCTGTTGCAAGTGCCTTGGCTTTTTCTAGAGATTCGTCGCCCGGTCCATCAGACTTTGTCTGATATCCATAAAACATTCCAGCCGCAATCGAAGGATTTCCGCTAGTCTGAATCAGCCTTGAATCCAGAGTCGCCGCCATTCCCGACCAGGCGAGAAAGGTCGCTATTGCAAAAACCATGGTTGTGAATGTCAACTTCATGCATCAATTCCTATTCTGGCTCTGAATCGGACCACACGCGATCAGCGGCGACAGCCTTGATATCGAACCTGTAGGATCCATTCCATTTCCGGGTCACGGTCTTTGTAGTCGTTCGTGAGCCAATTGTTGTTACAACCTCCCTGGTCAGCGACTGTGGCGCAAGGAAGAAGCCGCTTGTCACAACACCATCGTCAAGAATGCCGTCGTCCCCGCATTCCGTCAAAAGGATGCCGTTATGTTTAAGCCCTGTAATGGCTTTCTGCTCAACCGCACCCTTGACATTTGTGCCTTGATACCAAAGATCAAATGTTCCGCTTACTATTCCCGTCGCACGTTTGAAAGTAAGTTTCACATTGGATGCGTTGACGCAGCTATTCCAGTCGTTCAGTTTCTTCGATGCGTCTTTCGCAAGAATCTGCTTGGCAACAGATATAGCATCTCCGGCAACGTCAACCGACTGGCCAGAGGGCTGTGCAACAAACTGGTAATCGCCTCCAAGTGCGAGCGCGTCCATGATATCAGCCAGTGCATCGTCTCCTGAAGGCATGTCTATGAAAAGATCGCTTTCAAGATATGTGCGTTGCAGGTTTGATATCGTGTCGTACCAGCCGCCGACCGGTCTGAGACTAAGCGCGAAGCCTTCATAGCCATCGCGGGTTGACGATGGATCGTCGTTTATCCATCTGAAGTCTGTATCTGGCGAGTCAATCTTAGCAACTGGATTTCCACCACCAGCTGGGTATGCCACTGTGAGCCACCCGCCAAACACGCTTGTCCCCTTGCACATGTAAAGAGGAACCCGGAAGATCTCGGCCTCACCGACCGTTCCCAGTATGCCAGAGAGCGATGACGCTGAATATGACGTTCCGTCTGCCAGCAGGCCCGCAACTTTTGCCTTGCCTTTTGCGTCGATAGTCATTGTCATGTAGCCGTTGCCCTGAGGCTCACCATACGCTGCACTGTCCGGTACGAGCGATACTGTATAGTAGCCCATGAATTTTGCGGTCTTTTCAACCCAGGATGCAACTTTTGTGTTATCGCGCCCGAGGCTGCCGAGATACCAGACATCCTCCTGGAAGCCTGTTCCTTTTGCATCAGGAAGCGCCGCCATCTGGATTTCAAAATCTCCTAGTGTGGTCCATGCGGTTGTATTCGTTTCCGCGACTGCAGCAACCGTCATATAGAGCATATTCGTCAGCGTGACAGACTTCCTTTCAACGGTCACCCTTTGGAGTTGCAAGAGTTCTGCCGTGTAGTATGTTGGCGTCACGTCATCACCCGGGATAACATCTGCATATCCCGAATCGGTGAATGTGTAGGTCTTGCCGCCTATTGCCGCCTTGGCGCTTAGTTTGCCGTTCGCCGCAGCGGTGAATGTCACCTGAGCAAGTGTTGGCAGTCCGTTCGTAGCATCAAAAGTTGAAGCAAGCCCGGTAAATGTCCCTATCGCAGAGCCGGCGTCGGCTACATCGTAAGCGAGTTGTATGGGGGCTTCAGCTATCGTTTTGGAGCCTTCCTTGCGGCTCGGCTGAATTATCGGCGTGTAGACGCCGGCCTTTGAAGGCACACCGGATATAAGCCATTTTTTCGTCTTTTTATCCTGTTCAAGCTTAAGCCCGTCGGGGAGTTTTCCAGTGACCTTGATTGCCGTTATTTCCTCCCCAGCCACTTCAATCTCGGTTTTTACTCCTTGATAAAGAGGTTCTTTATCAAGCGTGTCTGCATACGATGTCCAGTTCCATGAGTCAATCTTTGTCACATCTTTGATTGTAACAGATTTATTCATCAATGTAATCTCGTACTCTTCACCGTTCACGGTGAGCGTCCCAGGCTCTGTCATCGTGAATGTGAGGGTGTTCTTGCCGTCAAGCGTGAATATGGAGCCGTCGGCATTCATGTACCATGTGCCGGTCTTTGACTCTCTGAATGAGATGCCTCTGCTCTTTAGCGCTGCCGAGTTGACCTTGGCATAATTGGCCAGCGTGTTCGCAAACTTGTCGTTTGCAATGTTTACGGTCACGGACGTTGCCGCAAAAGTCGGTCTGTCGTACTGGGTGGCGTCGTTTCTCGCGCTGGTGAGAGCCGTAAGCTTCAGTGAGAATGTCTTTGTCGCGGTGTAGTCGTCGGCGACAGCCTTCGTCTGAATAGAAACAGTTTTGACGTCCTTTTCACCATCCCCCCATATAAGCGTCTGGTTGACGGGCTCGAAATCGGTCTCCCCGGACTTGTTCGCCGTGCCCTTGACCGTCTCGACCTTGACGCCGATGATGCCGTCCGCGCCCAGGACTCGCTCAAACGGAATGTCGATGGTCTTGCCCGCCGTGACGGAGAGGACGGGCTTTTTCGGCGTGGCGCATTCCGCAACTTGTATCGTGCCCGGCGTCTTCTTTGCCGCAGGTGTAATCGTTATTGTCGCGGTGTCGAGCGGTGCGCCTGTCTTCTTGTCTGTTTCAAAGCCGGGGACATACTCGTTTGCAATGTCGAACGTCTCGTCTTCATCGCTGAAAGTTGAAAACACCACATTTACCGTCTTGTTGGTGGACCATCCGGAGTTCTGGATGATTCTAACGCGTACCGTCTTGGCCTTCATGTCGCCCGCGGCCCATGTCAACACTCCGTTTGTCGGATAATAGTATGCGTCATAGGCAGAAGTCTGACATCCAACCGTTGCAAATTTAACACGAACGATGCCGTCTTTGCCTGTGCGGGAGACCGAGACGTCTGCATAGCCTGCAGTGTCCTTGACGGAGATTGTTGTCTTGGCGAGTTTTATGACGCCAGGCGTGGCCATCGAAGCCGTAAGCGTATACGCACTGTCGCCAGGCCCGCTATCATCGGCATGGCCGACCTTTACATAGTACATTCCCTTTGTTGTGGTAGAAATCTGCAACATTTCCCCGGTATCTTTGAATGACACATACTCACATTCCTTGGTCCAGTCGTCTGGTCCGTACACAGCCATCTTCGGAGCGCCATCCGTGCCAGAAAGTCCAAACCGATATACCGAGCCCGCATTCGCTGCAAGTGTAAACCAGTCTGCAGGATCGTCATCCCACAGGGATCTGACAACCTCCACAGACCTTGTCGCCGTCGGGGCGAGTTTCGTCGGGGCGTACGCCCTGCCGAGCGACGGATGCTTCGCCTTTGCATCGGGCGAATCATCGAGAGGATCTGCCGTATCAGCATATTTATACTCATCGGCTGCGCTAGGCGTTGTTCCTGCGTTGACATGCACGGTGGTGTATCCCCTGGTGTCTGGGACGGCGAACCCGTCAACCTTGTTGGCGATAATGGTATAGTCGCCTTCACGAAGAATCGCGCTCGTGCCTGCGGCGTAAAACACTTCCTTTGACGATGTAATTCCTGGCCCGGACAGGATCTTCCATCCCATCAAGGACTGCGATGCCCCTTTCATTGGTACAGTCAGTATGCCAAGATCGGAACCGGCTGCAGATGCATACAGAACATACGGACCATATTCAAGTCCGACACCAGCACCATAGTCTCCATATGCAATGCATACATCAATATATATATTGCCGTGCGATTGCGGTGTAAACTCAAGCCAGCCGCTGAAATTCGGGTCGAGCGATCCTGTGACCCCGAAGCTGGCGGGCAGCTCCTTTTTCGCAGATCCTGTCACAGTATAAAGCTTTGCCGCCAGATTCAAGCCGTGTGTCTCGGAATTTACAGCCTTGACGCGATAGGTGATTCCTGCACGAGCGGCAATTACAAACGTATCGACCCACTCTGTCGCAGAAAGTGTGCGCTCCTCGGAAGGCACGGCGCCGTCTACCTTTTCCGGAGAGAGGTTTTTCCCGTCGGGAATAACGGCAACAGGGGTGGTTTTTGTTGCAAGCGTTACAACCTGCGCTGAAATTGTTACCGTGCCCGCCGACGGCTCTTCGTCGTCTGCAAGCTGCTGGCAGACGCCGAGATACACCGCGCTCGCGGCAGAATAGGCGGCCGTCGCCGTCCAGGCGATGGACACCTCCTGGCTGTCGTCGCTCATGCGTCTGCTTTCGGCTAGAATATTTCCTTTGGCGTCATAAAGGCGCATCAATAAATCGTCAGCAGCTCCTTCAGTGCGGAAAACGATGTTGTCGCCCCTCCTGTAGCCGGTTATGCGGAAGAGCCGCTGGTCTATGACCGCGTCAAACGCTCCGCTCTCCGGATCATTTAAATATCCGGGAGCGAACTCTTCGCTCACGGTCCCTACTGAAAGGTCGGTGAACTCGTGCTTGTCAGGTGTGAGCGCAGGGAGCGCCGCGCAGTAGAAGGTGAAATCGCCGTCCGGCTGCACTGTTATCCAGAATACACCCGAGGCAGGAGCAACAAAGGAGTATGCCTCTGTACAGCTTGTGAAGCCTTCGTAAGCTTTGGATACAGCCTCGTTTTTGAACAAGTTATCCCCGCCGACACCTGTCGAAATCGTCAATTCCGATCCGCTGTCGATACCAAAGAAATATTTGTGGCCGGCTACTAGATTGGGTGTCTTTATGTAATACGTGCCGCCGAAGTCTTCTCCAAGCTCGCAACTGATCATAGAGGCTTCTACATCAGGTCGTGCAGTCTCTTTTACCGTGAAGGTCTGCGGGTTGTCCTGCGTACCCTTAGGCGCGACGTACACCGGTTCTTGCTCGCCTGGATAGGCGCTTTCGCCGTCGGAATGCCCGAACTTGAAACTCATGTCGGCTGTGGTATAATCGTCATCGCCCCATCCCGAGACCGTTACCGTGAATGTGAGCGAGCTCTTGGAACTGGGAACCCATTCCCAGTCTTCCGCCGTTAGAAGAACATACCTGTCAAAACCCCCGGAAGAATTCTCGATCTCGCATGATTCGCTTGCAAATACATAGTCTTCTATAGTTTCGCCGTCTTCCGTGTATGTGTATTCGCACGATACTTCCATATCCGTGATGGCTGTGTTCTCGGTAAGACCGGTAATCCAGAATGTGTGTGCACTGCCACGCGAGACTTTAACCGTCGTCTTCCAGTACCACTCTTCAAAACCGTCAACGGTATGCTTGGATATTTTCTCCGCATTAGCGGCGAATACGTAGCCGAACACCATGCCAACAGCCAGCAGCTTGGAAATAAAACTATAATTTTTCATTTTTGTCCTCCGTTTGATACATTCTAGTTTCTTTAAATGTTTAATATTCGTCATCCGTCATTCGGCAGCAGTAAGATCTACCGCGTCGCCCACTCGCACCGTGCGTTTGCGATTACGCCCTTGCGCGTCCACATAAGGCCTTGTCGCATCGTACCAGCAAGAGCCGAGGACGCGAGGCGTTTCGCCCGGTATGGCAAAGCCGCGCCATTTTACGCGTGTCTGCCGGTCGGATTTCTCATCTAACTTTACGCTTATAACTCCTGACGCCATCCCTGACGTTTTATTGACATTCACCGTGCCGCCAGACCAACTCCAGCCTGCCCACGACCAAAGCGCGCCGATAACGTCATAGTTGTTCTTGTAGGAGAGCGATTCAATGCCTGATTCGTCGTGTGACCAGAAAGGAATAACATTCGGTGTAGCGCATAGAGCCGTGCCGTCAATATCAACCATAGCCGCAAATGTATCCGAAGACGAACTTGCAAAGACAGACAGAGTTGCGCTTGCCGCGTTATTCGTAACCGGCACAAGGTAAGACGTTCCGCTGATGTTCTTCCCGTTTGGAAGTGTGCCTGCGAACATAACGGCGCCGCGATTCCACAGGCTTCTTGTGTCGCATTTAAGTCGTATGGCCGGAGAGCCGAAGCAGAGCGTGTTTTCGTTTGTCGTCGCGTCGAGAACAAACGCCGCAACATAATTGCCGCCGAAAACTTCTGCAGTATGGTTCGTGCTCCACTGTTGAGCGCCTGCCGGGATGTCCGCGGTTCCCACCAAGATTTCGTCAGCACATCCGCCGCCTTGCGAAACGGTTGCGCCAAGCGAACCGTCCGCACCGAGCGTAGCGCCAAAAATCCATTTACCACCGCAGCAAGCCGACTTCTCGGCATACAATGACACCGTGCCGGATTCATCCACGGCCGCAAGACCCGGCGCGGAGAAAGCAACCGCCCTGCCGCCATTCATGCGATAACGCGCGCTCGTCTTGCCGTTCTTGGACACAGTCAAGTCAAGAAGACCTGCGAGACGGGTGCCGTCTTCGCTGAGCAGAGGCAGGCCGTTCCATGAACGGGCTTTGACAAAGCCGTCGTTCACATCGGCAAGAGCCTTGTTTTTAAATGTCACTGTCACGGGCATGGAATAAAGCCGCCCGCCGCCATCACGCTCTAGCAAGACCCAGTATGTCGCCGTCGTATCAACAGTTCCTGTGGTGGGGGTGCCGGTTACGACAAGCTTGCCGTCGACAAGTGTCACTTTAAGTCCCGCAGGGACGCTGCCGGATATTTTTACCAGAGACTTGACAGTCATGCCGTCCGGTATCGCAACCGAAGTAAGGTTTGTCATGGTCGTAGTGTACTGCACGCCGCTCCATTTCACGTCGTCGCCGTCGAAAAGCGGCGCGTCGCCGGGGAGAACGCGAACCTTGAGCGTCGCCCCGTCCTTGACCACGGGCACCGAATTGGAGGACGTCACCGTCACCGTGACGTCGGTGTAACCGCTCTTGCCAGGGGCCGGGAATCCTTTGTCGAGGAACGCCGTCTGGGTCCCGGTCAGGTAGTTCGCCCAGGAAAGCGTCTCCCTTGCCGTGTCCTTCCCGTTCTTCCAGCTGATGTACGCTGCCGCGGGCCCCTTGCCGCCAGTGCGGTTTACCTGAACGGAGATCGCGTCGTCCGTGCGCAATTCGCCGTCCGCCATGTAGCGCACGTAGATCCGCCCGTCGGCTCGCACCGCCGGCGTCACGGACACCACCGCGATCTGCCCTTCCTCGGATGGCTCCTTGCCGTAGGAGATGGTGTAGTACTTCTCCACGCCAGCCATGGCGTCTATCTCTTCGATGCGCAGAGTGATGTTGTAGAGCCCGTCGTTGTACTCGCTTCCCTTCAGCGTGACCGGCACGTACTTGACGCCAGTCTCGCCGTTCGTCCATACAAGGTCGGTCGAGGCAAACTCGTAGCGGCCGGTCGCCGTTGTCAACGTTTCGTCGATTGCCACGTTCACCCTCAACTCTCCGTCGCTTCCGAAGAGGCGGTAGAGCGGCACCTGTATCACCTGGTTGGTCGTGGCCTGGATGACGGTGGCGGCCTGTCCAAAAAACGATATCAACCCGGCATTGGTCGTAGCGCGATATGCAGATACCGTGTAGCCGAACGCCGATTTGCCGCCATATTTCTTGCCGCTTCCGGCGCTTTCATATTTTCTGGACACGGCCACGAACAGTCGCCCGGCATCCACATCCTCCTGCGACAGTGAATAGACGATTTCGGCGTCTCGCACACCGTTTGTCGCAAAAATGCTAAGCCCCCCATCAAGTTCGCAGCACTCTCCGCTTTTCTCATCGCGGCACAGTACCGTGACAAAAGCGTTGCTGGTGGAGGTTCCGAAAACAACCTTGCCGTCCGCCCAGCCGTCGCCGGTCAGCTGGATGCAGTCGATGGTGTCGTTGACGGAGAGAGTCCCTGTCGTTTCGCCGCCGAAGGCGATTGATGGCAGTCCTGCTTTCGCCCAGTTCTCTGGCTCGTCCGGCAGATCGTTCGTAGCCTCCGCACCGTCCGCCGCCTGCTCGACCAGCTCGTTAAGTCGCGCCAGATTCTCGTCGAGATCGCACTTCCCATCGGCGTCGAAGTACGGCGCGAGGAACCCGGCCACGGAACCATCGGCCCGCACGAACGCGATCTGGAAAGTATTCGGTAGGGCGGTCGCCCCGCGACCGCCGAACAGCTCCTTCGCGTCCGCCTCCGCCTGCGCAGCGTATTCCTCGCCCTGCTTTGCGCTCAACCCGTTCAGCGACATGAACGACGCACCGCTGTTGCCATTGGAGGCCATGTTGTACGAGAAGAGCGACGCTCCTGTTTCCAGCTCGGGCTTGTCGAGATATACAAGCGAGACTTTGTTGCTTGCGCACCATTCCTCGAAATCCGCAGATGCAAAGACAGCTTCATTAAAAGCGCGAAGCCCTGCATCCCAAACGACTCCTCCGTTGACCGCCAGGAAGAATCCTTCGCCCGCGCTTTTAATCAGAGCCGCATCGGTCGTCCATTCGCCGTAGCCAGGAGTGACTATTGTGCCGGGAAGATGTGGAAATGCGCACGCGTTTGCCGGTTGCGCAACGCATGTTATTGAATTTGTCGCAACAGCAAGATGATTTGTGTTGAGAAGCACAAGTGTCACCTTATCGTTGACGTTGGTCAGTTTCCCGAAAAGATCGATGGCGATCTCGCTTGATTGGCCGCTCTTTGCCCAGTTGAATTCATTTGTCGCAATCACGCCATCTGGGTATTTCACCTCAAGCCAGTTTGTTTCCGCCTTGTCAAGGCTGTTCGTGCGTATGAATGGAACATAAACAGTTTCCTTTTCTGCTGTAACCTTGAGTTCACCGTCCTCCACCGCAAACTTTGCATCTGACGCCGGCGGAATGAAATGATGTTTGGGAAGTTCCGCGTTGAACCGTGTAACGAAGGCGTTGACGATACCTTGATAGCCCGCTGGGTTGGAAAACGTGCCGGAAGACACGAGTTCATACCCGTCAGGGAACTTCGCATAGCAAACACACACAGGTGAGTTCCCAGGGTCACCATGATGCTTTAACACGAAGTCGGCGACATCGCTTTCTGCTTGACGTGCAGTTCCATAGAACAGCCCCTGCAGGACCTTTTTGCTGACGCCCCATGATGAATATGTGGCATAAGAAGCATTCAAGGCCGAGACAAAGGAGCTGAGCGTGGATTCACTCTTCCCCCATACGACTGTAAAAGGACGCTGGGCTTCGGCGCAGAGTTCCAGACATTGTGAAAGGGCGTCGTCTGGCAATGGCGTGGACTGCGACCCGTAAAACCTACCCGATCCAATGGCAATCGCCAATCTGTTGATGTACAGAAAGTTCACCAGTTGCGTGGCATGCAACATTCCGATGAACAGAAGAGACAAGACAAAGACGACTTTTTTCATGGCGCCGACCTTCTGATTATTTAGACCCCTGATTAATTAGAAAAGATTCCTGCCATGCGGATAAACGATGGTGTTTAAGCCGTTCGTAACGAGGTTTTCTACATAACTGTCAATAGCCTGAAGCTGCATCTGGATCTTTAAGTCCGAAAACATCTTATCGTTTGACTGACGAAGGAAGAGGGGTTCCTTTTCCATTCTTATACGCTTTAGTATTCTCTGCTCCGACATGGCAATCTTTCCTTCCTTGTCGCGCCGCGCAGGGATTATTTCGCTGACCATAATCATATCGATGCCGTCGTCATCCTCCTGAATAGGAAGAATCTCACCCTTTGCCGCAGCAAACACGAGTTCGGCAATCGTTTCGTCATCGATGTCACCACGCGCAACCGTCTCCCACTCACCGGATTCATTTATTTCAAAGCGCCCGTCCGGGCCGTACTTTTCGACAAGAGCGTCAAATGTCAACTTGCCGGCGGCGATTTCATTCCGCCAGTTCTCGAACATCTGACGCCGGACGCTGTTTGTAAGGCCTATGATGTTGTTCTCCAAAGTGACTTGTGCCTGCGCGTTGGAAACGAAAGTCATGTCAACTTCGGTCACCGGGGGGATTCTCTGCTTCACGAGTTCGGAGACGAGTTCGCGTTCTGCAATTTGATATATAAGGTGTCTGTCGGCATTCCCGTACTTTGAAAGCAATTCATCGGCAGTAATTTTGTTAGCCGTCGCCCTCTCTTCAAGCACAGCCTTGATCTTAGCCACAAGGGCGGCATTATCCATCACATTGTTTGTCCTGGCATCGTCGATGAGAAGCCTGTTGCGGATAAACTGATCGAGGAACTGCACCCTCGCCTGTTCGAAATATTTCTCAGCCTCTCCCAGATTTCCCTTGGCATGCTTGCGTATCATAGCCAGCAACTGCCCAGTCCACACGTCATAGTCACGCTTCAGCAGTGGATAACCATTGACTGCGACGATTACGTCATCTGGCTTCATGTCATCTATTTTCTTCACATCACGGGAGTCCTTAACGCTTATACGTGCATTCAACTCCAATGGCGACTGAAACAAAGATGCTCTATTGTCATTTCGGCCACATCCACAAACGGCCAGAACAACTAGTATGAAAAACGACGTTTTTTTCATTTGCAATCTCACTGATGTATATTAAGAAAGGGTGGGGTGTAGCAATACACCTCACCCATTCTCGACTTGCGTCAAGTCAACTTACCTGAAGTTGCCAAGACCATAGTACCTAGCGAACTGCGGTGTCAGCGCAGGCACGGAGTAGCGCGTAGCCGCCGTAGAGACGCGAGACGCCGTCTCAGCCGCACCAGTTGTAGCGACGAAGATCGTCTGGTCGTTCAGACGAAGCGCACATCCCTTAAGCGTAGACACGAGATCTTCCAGATCGTCAGCATCCTCGGTGTAGTTTGCAGCGTTAGCCGCTACCGTACCGCCGCTGAGACGACTAACCTCGGGAACCGTCAGAGCGGCCACCGGGATGTTGTTCGCACGACGCTTGATCGACCAGGTACCAGTAATGATATCCGTCGTGTTGAGCTCGGCGAAGCCATCCTGCCAAAGGTCGCGCTGATCCTGGTCACCAGCATAGTCCTGAACAGGGTTGGCCAGCGGAGTAAACCACTGATCTTCCCAGTCCTGAACCAGGTTGAGCCAAGTAATGACCTGACCATTGGACGTATACGAAGTGTGGAGCAATCCCTCGTAGGTGCAGAGGAAGAGACCACCCTTCAGATTGCCCGAAAGCGTGTTCAGGAGCGCAGTAGCGGAGGTTCCGCTAAAACCGCAGCACGTACCGGCAGAGACATCGCGGATGAACTTTCCAAAGCCGGAACCATTCATCCAAGTGTCGTGGAAGTAGTACGTGCCGGTCCAGCCAGGAACAGCCGTAGCAATCTGCACGTCGGTTTCAAAGCCGGCATCAATGGCCGTCTGAGCTGCCTGCCACCAAGCTGCGAGGTTGCGACCTTCATAGTCAGGACCATTGTACTCGCCAAACAGATAGCAGGACTGCCACACGTAGTCCTGAATCATAGCCATACCAGCGGTACCCGGAGTCCCCGCAGCCGGAGCAGCCGGCTGTCCCGGACCCACAGTCGGAGCCGTCGCAATACGCGAAGTGATGCCAGCTATGAGAGAATCGAGCTTTGCACGGACAGGACCAACCGCCTCGCCACCAACATAGAGGTAGCCTTCGGCAAGACCCGAAGTAGCGTTAGGTCTGCCATCGGCACCGAACCTGTAGGACGTGTCGATGAAGTTCACTTCAATGTTTGCGGGAAGTATCTTGGCCGTACGGAACGAACGCGCATTTACCCCAGCAGGAACCGTCGCCGAATTATTCTGGACGACGAGAAACGCACGATTACGACCATGGTCAATACCAGCCGTCGCAGGATAGCCATTAGCAGCCGTAGAGCCGTTGGCAATCTTGTCGGCGATGATCGTCTGGCTTGTCGCACCCTCGCTATCGACGACCAGATACCCCTTGAGCGACGCGCTCTTGACGAGCTTCTGGTAGACGTTGCGGTTGGTGTTGTTCATGTCGCGAACGTTGATACGCTTCGCATACATGTGCTTCACGGAAGCCTTGTAATCGTAGACCTGAGGCATAACGGCAAAAGCACCGCCAGCAACGGCCGCCGTCAAGGCAGTAACCATTAGCTTCTTCATTTTTGTTTCCTTTACTTTGGAGTCGGGCTTGTTGTCCCTTCCCCGATTCCCTCCGCTTTCCTGAACTCTTGCGGTCACCCGACCGCCTTTGCTCAAGTCCACTTCAGGTGGTTAACTTATTGTCCCCTCGCAGTTCAGGGCGCACGGCTGGATTGACCTTGTCCGTTAACCACAGGCTCGGACATCCCATCCGGGCCAAAGTCAATAAGCAAAGGCGAGAGAATGGGGTTTCCCTTGTTTTTGCTAAAAGCCGGGATGCCGCGCGATTCTACTTGGCGCACCGATGCCTGTCGCTATGGCTGGACCGACACGATATTTTCCGCTGTCTCGCTGAGACTTGCCCAAGTGTCGGCGGATTGGGGTGCCTTGGCGGGCATGACGGCCATAGATATGATATAATTGCAGCATGAGCAATGCCGAAGAACTAGTTGTTAAACTGTCCGCCAAAGGCCTTACATGCGCCACTGCCGAGTCGTGCACTGGCGGCGGTGTCGGCAGCGCCATAACTGCAGTCGCCGGTTCGAGCGCCGTTTTCAAAGGCGGCGTCATAAGCTATTCCAACGACGTGAAGGCCTACGTTCTCGGCGTGTCGCGCGATTTGCTGGCCCGGGTTGGCGCGGTGTCGGGCGAAGTTGCCGGGCAGATGGCCGCAGGAGCCCGTCGCGTCATCGGTGCCGATATTGCGGTGAGTCTTACCGGGATCGCCGGGCCGGGCGGCGGCAGCGCCGAAAAGCCTGTCGGTCTCGTCTGGTTCGGCGTCGCGACCGCCGCGCGCATAGCCACCGAGCGCCGTGTGTTCACGGGCGACAGAGCCGCCGTGCGAAGCGCTGCGGTCGCGCATGCAATAGATCTTTTGTCTGCGGCGGCCGACGGTTTGGAGGGGAAAGGGTAGGCCGCGAATGACTGCGAGGCGGGAATTTCTCGATCCGGCAAAAAGTCTTGTGTCCGAAACAGTCCGCTGGCTTGCGCCGCGCGTGCGCGAAAACGCCGCCGGGGCCAGATCACTTTCGCATATCCTTGTCGTCGTGCCGACGGCGCAGTCGGCACGCAATCTTCGCCTCGCCCTTGCCCGCGCCTTCGCGCCCGCAGGCGTTCTGCCGCCTGCCATAACCATGCCGCGCGATCTTCTGGCCGACGGCGGTTCCGCACGCGTCGCGACGAAAGCCGAAGCGTTGTCGACAATGGCCGAAGTCCTGCTCGACGCCGACATCGACGCGCTTGGAGCGCTCTTCCCCAGGCCGCCGGCCGGGCGCGGGCCGGACTGGGCCCTCGACATGGCGGAACGACTCCTCGGCGTCGCGACGCTTCTCGGCGAGCAGGCGATGACGATGGGCGAGGTCGTCTGCCCGGAGGATGCCGCGCGGTGGCGCGACATCGCCTCGATCGAAAAGGCGTTCTTCGCCGGTCTGGAATCGAAGGGCGTCATGCCGCCGTCGCTCGCGCGCAAGGCTGCGGTGCGGCGCGGCTGCACTGCAGCGGGTGTAGAGCAGATCGTTCTTCCGGCGTGCGTAGACGCCCAGGGAGCGCTCGTCAAATATCTCGAGAACTCCTCGCAGGAAGTAGTCGTGCTTGTACATGCGTACATGTCGGAGGCCGGGAAGTTCGACGAATGGGGGAGGCCTGTCGCAATGTTCTCCGCAGGCGTTGCACCGTCCGCGATATCCGCCGCTCCTACCGCGGTCATCGAGGCTGATGATATCGCGCGGTTCTTTCGCGGCATCCCCGAGACCGATGCGCTCCCGGCGCTGGCGGTGTGCGACGCGCAGATGTTTCCGGAGCTTGAAGGCGCGTTTCAGAACTATTTCTCGGAGGACGAGCTTGTCCTGCGGAATCCTTCCGACGAGCCGTTCGCGCAGTCGTCGTTGGGGCGGCTTCTTGTCGGAATGATCGACCTTGCGGGCCGCGGCGACTACGAGACGTTTTCCGCATTCGCGAGAAGCGGCGATGTCGCCCGCTGGGCGGCGTTGGCTCTCGCCGTCGCGCCGGAGGATGTAGCGCGTTTTGTCGGCGCGCTCGACGCCGTGCAGAACGCCCATCTTCCGCGCACGATCGACGAGGCTTTGCGCGGGGCCGAGGTCGAGGCGCTGTCGGCCCGGCACGAGGCGGATCGCCACGCCTTTGCGGGACTGGTTTCGCTTGTCCGTGCGATAAAGAACGAACTCGCCGACCCGTTCGCGTTTTTGCGGAAGATTTTCGCCACGGTTGTTCTCGACGAGCGCAGGCCTGGCGACCGCGAGCTCATCGCGGCCGCTGCGGAGGCGCGGCGACTGCGCGAGGAATGCGCGAGCGAGGCCGTTCCCGCGCGACTGCGCAGAGCGCTCTTCGCAAGACTTCTGGGGGAGGCCTCCTACATGCTGGAGCCGACTGCGCCGCACGTGCTGGCGGCGTTGGGCTGGCTTGAGATCCCGTGGTGCGACGACGACGAACTGGTCATATCAGGTTTCAACGAAGGGTGTGTGCCTGAGAGTGTTGTCGGCCATCCGTTCGTCCCCGATTCCCTGCGCGCGCGGCTCGGGCTTTCGACGAACGCGTCCAGGGCGTGCCGCGATTCGTTCATGCTTGCCGAGGCCGTCCGGTGCAGAGCGCCGGGAGCGGTTTCCATCCATCTCCATCAGATTGCAGGCGATAAAAACGTCGCGAAGCCGTCGCGACTTCTTTTCGAGGGCGTGGCCGACGACGATCTGCCGGCGCTGGCGACGAGACTGTACGCCGTCACCAAGGGCGGCGAGGGCGCCCCGCCTAAGGAACTGCCCTGCGCATGGCGGCTCAAACTGCCTATACCTCCGCGTGGAACGGTATGGCGCGAGCGCATCACGCCGACATCGCTCGACACGTATCTGCGCTGTCCGTTCGAGTTCTTCCTGAATGAGGTTTTCGGGGAGCGTAAGGACGACCGCAATCAGGAGCTTGACGAGCGCACCTTCGGAAGTCTGTGCCATGCGGCGCTCGACGACTTCGCGAAGTGCGCGGCTCGCGATTCGACGGATGAAAAGGTCGTGGCCGATTTTCTGGAAGGGGCGCTGCGCCGCCGTCTCGCAATCTACGGCGAGAGCCTCCCTGCGGTGATAGAGCTCCAGGGAGAAGCCGCTATCGCGCGTCTTAGAGCGTTCGCGCCCCTGCAGGCTGCGCGGCGCGCGGCGGGGTGGCGAATTGTCGCCGCCGAGCAGTCGCTTTCGTGCACGATAAAGCAGTGCCCTACTCTCATACGCGGGACGGTCGACCGCATCGATTTGAACGAGCGGACGGGTGAAATCGCGATCATCGACTACAAGACGTGGCGCCGTGCCGACGAGAAGAAGCGCAACAGTGTGCAACTGCCGCTGTACCGTGCGATGGTCGAGGCGTCGGGGAGGTTCGACGCTTCCAGAGCGCGATCTGCGAAAGCTTTTTACTGCGTGCTGGCCGAGCGTGCCGAAGACACGCTTTTCGACGAGGCGAACGCGTTCGACGAAGGAATGCAGAGCGAGGCCGAGGATACGGTGGTGAGGCTTCTGGAGGGAATCGCCAGAGGCGTTTTCTATCCGCCCGGAAAGGAGTCGTATTGGAAAGATCATTACAAGGGGCTGGCATGGGAGGATTCCGAGAAGGGGATTGACGAAGGGTGGCTGGAAGACCAGGCTGCGCGGCGCGCCGAATGGGAGCGCGCCGCGGCGGACGGGAAGGAGGCGCAGCAATGAATCTGCCGCCGCTGACAGTAATAGAAGCCTCCGCGGGAACGGGCAAGACGTTTTCGCTCGTGACGCATCTTCTTGAATTGATATTTGCAGGTGTCGAGCCAGAGCGGATCGTGGCACTCACATTTTCGCGCATGGCGGCCGGCGAGATTTTCAACAGTTTCATAGAGCGTCTTGCGCGCGCCGCGGGCGACAACTGCGTGGCGGCGGAAGAGGCGTCGCGTCTTTCACGAAACCTCACCCGCGCCGACTTCGCGGCGATGCTGCGAAAGGTCATATCGCGCCAGCACCTGTCGCTCATCGGCACTCTCGACAGCTTTCTGATGCGCATAGTGAGAATGGTGCCGCTTGAGCTGGGTCTTGGCGGAGAGATTTCGGTCATGAGCGATTACCGAAGCCCTGTGGAACAGCAGCGACTTGTCGGCGAGTTGATGGCGCTCGAAGGCGACGATGCGAAGAGCGTCCTGCGCGAGGCTTTCCTCCTTACGCTCGGCACCGTCGGCGCGAGCCGCCTTCTTAAGAGTTTTTCGGAGTGCATCGCGCACTGGCACGGGCGGTACCGCGATCGTCCGGCCGCCGCGCAGTGGGGCGAGCCGTCGGTGATATGGGGCGGCGATCCGCCTGCCGGTCTTGACGTCACGCTGGCGGAGATCCGGGCGTCATCGGCGGCGCTTGAACGCTTTCGCGGGAAAAAAGGCGCCGACAAATTCATCGACAGCGTCGCCGCATTTTCCGGCGCGACCCTTCCCGATATGCCAAAATGCATGGACGGCGACGTCGATGCGGGCCGCTCGCTCTCCATGATGCGCAGGTGGCGCATCTCCCGGGCTCTCGAGATTACACGCGGCGCCTACAGACTCATGCGCGCCTACGACGCGGCGTATGCGTCGAAGATAAGGGCGAAGGGTCTGGTGGCATTCGAAGACATGCCGGTTCTTCTGAAGTCGCTCGAACGCGGCGACAGGCTGGCGCTGGAATACAGAATGGACGCGCGCTTCGACCATTGGGCGCTTGACGAATTCCAGGATACGAGCCGCAGCCAGTGGCAGGTGATAGGCGATCTCATAGACGAGAGCGCGCAGTCGACAGAAGGGAAGACGGTCTTCATCGTCGGCGACAGAAAGCAGTCGATCTACGAATGGCGCGGCGGCGATGTGAGGATTCTGGGCGAGGCCGCGGCGAGGGCCTCGCTCCCGGGCAACCGGCTCGTCCCGCTAAACCTTTCGCGCCGCTACCTGCCGGCGATCTCGCGCGCCGTGAACCGCGTGTTTGGCGAAGCGACGGTGCAAGGGGCGTTCGACATGGACGACGCGCCATCTGGCGCGAAGTGGCTGTGCCGCGACCATATAAGCCACGATACTTCACAGGACGGATTTGTGGAGGTGATCGAGGCTCGCAAGAACGGAACGAAGGCGGCGCAATCCGACTTCTTCGAACCGGTCGCGAACGCGCTTATGGCCGTTCGCCCGTGGGAGCGTGGGCTCACTTGTGCGATACTCGTGAGGAAAAACGCTTTCGGTGAGGCGATTCTGGCCTATCTCAAGTCGCGCGGTATCGACAAGGTTGTTTTCGAGGGCGAGAGCGGCGTAGCGGACTGTCCGGCGCTGTCGGCAATCGCCGAACTTGTTACTCTGGCCGAACATCCCGCCGATGCCTATGCCTACGCGCACATAGTCCATTCGCCACTTGCGCAGGCCCTGTGGCCGGCGGGCATGAAGAATATCGTGGCGACCGCCGCAGAACTTCTTTCGGAGTTCACGAGGAAGGGTCTTGTGCGCAAACTGCGTGAAGTCCGTGAATCGCTCAAGCGCGTGCCGGATACTTGGAATGCGTTTGTGGAGTCGCGCTTTGAAGACGCGATCAAGTGCGCCGCAGAGTTTGAAGCGGCGCGCGATTCGCGCACGCGGCTGTCGGATTTCACCGATTACCTCGCGCAGCGCACGCGTCGCGACTTCGCCGAAGCCGGAATGGTTCGCGTAATGACCATGCATCAGTCGAAAGGTCTCGGCTTCGATTATGTCCTGCTCCCGCTATACGAGCCGGACGGCCTTGTAGATTCGCGCCACACAGGTCCGCTGGAATCGGAGTCCCCCGACTGGATTGTCGAGAACCCGGGGCCGGATGTCGCCGCGAGCGATGCGACGCTAGGGGCCGCGGAACGCCGCCGCCAACACGCGGCGCGCTACGGCTCGCTGTGCCTGGACTACGTCGCCATGACGCGTGCGAAGAAGGCGCTCACGCTCATACTGCACCCTGCCAACAAAAAGCCGCCGGCGGTGCCTGCGAAGTTCAGCGATCTTGCAAGACTGGTTGGTCTCAAAACAGACGGCGACAGGGAATGGTATCTTAAGTCCGCTGCGTCTCCGGCGGCGCGCGCGGCCGAACCCGCTCGACGCGAAGCATCTGCGCCGCCTCGGAAGCCTCGCGTCGAGATAGCGAAAGTGCGCCCGAGCGAGTCGTTCTACCGCGGGCTTCGCGGCGACGTGCTGTTTACGGAAGGTTTTGGCGCCGCGGCCATGCACGGAACAGCTGTGCATGAGCGGTTTGAGAAGATCGAGTGGATCGATGCTGCGTCGGCGGCAGGCGCGATCGAACGGGAGTTTGTGCGCCCGTCGCCCGATGCGGAGGTGTGGCGCGAAAGAGCATACGAGCGTTACGTGGACGGCATATGGGAGTCGGGGCAGTTCGACCGAGTGGTCTTCTGGCGCGACGCGCAAGGACCGCGGGCGAAGATATGTGACTTCAAGACGAACGCCGTACGCGCCGGCGAGAGCGCCGACGCTTTCGCGGAACGCATGCGAGAAACATACCGTTCGCAGATGGCAGCCTACCGAACCGCGTTGTCGGCTTTGTGCGGCCTTCCTTCCTCGCGTATAGAACTCAAGCTTCTGCTGGTTGCGACTGGCGCGGTCGTTGAGGTCTAGCCAACTACCTTATAAGCATCATCATTCCCGGTATCGTGTTTGTGACGACGCATGCAGGCTCGTAGCCGCGCACGAACGCCATATCGTCGATCTGTATGCGTCGGCCCGTTTTGGTCGTCGCAGGCGGCCATATCAGCAGTGTCGCCCGATCTATCACATTGGTGAGCAGTATGCAGTGGCGCACGAAGTTCGTGCCGAAAAGCTTTACCACGCCCAGATTATTTGTTGCTTCGCCGTTGACCCAGGCAATCGCCATTTCGCGACCTTTTACAACAACCTCTTTCGGATGACACCGCGCGGTTATCAGAAGAGACACGCCGTCGGCCATACCCGGGCCGTTGTATGCAAGAATCCCTGTGCAGTCCTGTTTTGTGTTTGAAAGCTGCAGGACGCCGTTCGTGCCATATGCGACAAAGAGGTTCGTGCTACATGAGAAGGCGTCGTATTTCGCGTTGGTGTAGAAGTCCGGTCCCAGTTTTTTCGCTCTCGTGTCGCTGCTCGTGAACAGGTTGTCGTTGAAGTCGTATCTGTCGACAGTCTCGCCTTTTTCTGGAATGAATTCAATGCGTTTCGTGTCCGCCCCCGCGCCGAAGGCGGCGAGCGAGAATGTCGCCAGCATGATAGCCGGCGCGGCGAAACGGCGCATGTTCTGGGCAGAATCCATGTGCACAATTATACCACAACATGGCGTCCTCTGCCCGCAAGGGGTCCATTTTTGATATAATGTAGACCCTATGAGTCAGAATCTACTTTCAAAGATTGTCGACGGATTGCGCTCCAAGCCGGGCGAACGCTTCTTCACGCGCCTGGACTGGGCGGCTTTCTGGACGGCAACTCTCGTTACTTTCGCGGTCTATTTCTACACGCTCGGTCCGTCGGTAGGTCTTGAAGACTCCGGCGAACTAGCCACGGCCGGCGCGCATCTCGGAGTGCCGCACCCGCCGGGATATCCGTTCTGGACGCTTTGCAGCTGGATATTCTGCAAGCTTTTCTTCTGGGTCACCTACATGGGCCACCCGACGCCCGCTTGGGCCATAAGCTGTTTCTCCGCCGTCGCGGGTGCGCTCGCTGCGGGCTGCACTGCGATGCTCATATGCCGTTCCGCACGTGATTTCATAGGCGGGTCCGGCGAGGGCGTCGCCGACTCGCTGTCGCCTGCCATGTCGTTCGGCGGCGGCGTCGCGGGCGCGCTCACCTTCGCTCTTTCGCCGGTAGAGTGGTCGCAGTCGACAATCGTCGAGATATATTCGCTCAACGCGCTTTTCCTGATGTGGGTGTTTCTTCTTTCATACCGGTGGATGAGAAAGCCGTCCGACAAGATGCTCTTTCTTACGGCGTTCGTCTTCGGCCTCGGCCTCACCAACTACCAGGTGCTGCTCTTCGCGATTGTCCCGCTCGCGCTCATAATCATGATGACGAACCTGGCGCTCTTCCGGGATGTGTTCATATACCTTATTCCCGTGGCGCTCTCGTATCAGGTTCTCAAGATCGGGCAGCTCGTCCGCGCCGACCGCTTCATGCAGGCCGACGCGATCAACAAGCACGCGGCGCTCGCATCGACGTCGACCTGCCCCTCCACGTTCTTCATCATTCTCGGCGTCGCGGCGCTTGTCGTCTCGCTCGTCGCGGCGGCGGTGCTTGACGATTTCGAAAAGCGCCGCAAGGCGGTGCTCTTCGGTGGCGGCGCCGGCGCGACGCTCGTCTTTCTCGCGTCGTTCGTCTTCACCGGCAGGAACGACTGGAGCGGCATCTACGCGCCCGTTGCGCCGCTTATCGAGCCGTGGCGCTATGCGCTCATAGCGGCGCTCGTAGCTGCGTCGGTCGTGGCCGCCGCTCTTGCCGCGCTTGAGAACGCCGACAGGCTCACCGAGCCGAAGCCGCTCAAGCTTCTCGCGATTTCGGCGGGCTTCGCCGTGCTCGCGGTGGTGTTAGCCCTTGCCGTGCCAATGGCGGGTGACGCGGGGTATATGGGGCCGAAGTATCCGTGGTTCAAGTCGGCGACGGTCTTCTGGCTTCTTCTCGTCGTGCTTTTCGCCCTCGCCGCGCCGACACAAAAGGGTCTATGCTTCGCGATCCCTGTCGCAGGGATGCACATCGCCCTCTTTGTTCTGCTGCGCCACGGCGCGATGAACGGCCTCACCCATCCGCAGAGCTGGTGGTTCGGCTGGCCGATCGCCTGGAACTTCGTGCTCCTCGCGCTCGCCTGGCTCACCCTGCCCAACGGACGCAGTGTCGCGGGCGCGGCGTTCTTCGCGCAGCTCGGCGTCAGTTTCTACGCCTATATGCCGATCGTCTCAGACCTTCGCAACCCGCCTATGAACTGGGGCTATCCGCGTACGTGGGAGGGCTTCAAGCACGCGATCATGCGCGGACAGTACGAAGCGATCGGCGTGCCGACCTTCAAGAGCGCGGGACAGTTTTTCGACTTCTTCTGGAAGCAGATGGGTCATTACTTCAGCGATGTTAGGCTGCAGTTCACCGACGGCCTGCTGCTGTTCGCGCCGATCCCGTTCATCGCCGGACACTGGGCCGTCGGGCGGCGCGACAAGAAGGCGTTCTGGCAGTGGATGGGGGCGGCGGCGGCCTGCTTCCTGATGATGTCGTTCCTGCTCATACTGCTCGCGAACGTGAAGGGCGACGTGCAGGACGGCTTCATCCAGAAAGTGAAGTTCATATCGTCCCACGCCATGATCGCGCTATGGATAGGTTACGGTCTCGTCTTCGCGTGCGTGCTCGGCCTGAAGGCCCGGGCCCGTCTCGCCGCCAAGGGGCTGCCGTTCATCAAGAGCGAGCGTCGTTACGTGCTGGGCTTCGCGGTGCTTGCCGTCTGCGGTGCGCTTATAACACCGATAGTGCAGAACTACACCGACGACCGCATGGTCTTTGAACTCGGCGGATGCGAGCAGAACGGTCACACCTTCGGCTGGCAGTTCGGCGCCTACCAGCTTGATGGCGCAAAGGCTATAAAGGAGCAGCTTGTCGCCGACGAGGAGCCGCTCCCCGATCCTGACTGGCCCGAGCCGATGGAACCGTTTTCAATATTCTTCGGCGGAACCGACCCGGGGCGCTTCGTGCCGACCTACATGATTTATGCCGCCGACTTCCGTCCGGACGTATATCTCATCACCCAGAACGCGCTTGCCGACGACACCTACATGAGCGTCCAGCGCGATCTCTATGGCGACGAAATATGGATTCCGTCCAAGGACGACAGCGCCGAGGCGTTCAACATATACGTCGACGAGGTGCAGCGCGGCGTGAGGCAGGCCAACGGCGACCTTAAAATCGAGAACGGAAAGGTCCAGGTCACCGGTGCGCTCGGCGTGATGGAGATCAACGGCATCCTTACCAAGATGATGTTCGACCACGACCGCCTGCGCCACTCTTTCTATGTCGAGGAGAGTTATGTCATACCGTGGATGTATCCCTATCTTTCGCCGCACGGCCTCATAATGAAGATCAACGCCGAAAAAACGCCATACGATGCGAAGACCGCCGCCAAGGACCGCGACTTCTGGGATTGGTATGTGCGCAGGCTCCTCAAGGACCCGATGTACCGCCGCGATTTCGCCGGCCAGAAGTCTTTCTCCAAGCTGCGCGCCGCGCTCGCCGGGCTTTACTCCAAGCAGGGCCGCCATGCGGAATCCGCGCAGGCCTTCCGCGAGGCGTGCCTCCTCTACCCCGCCTCTCCCGAGGCGTCGTTCCGCTACGCGCAGGAATGCCTAATCCCCTTCCGCAAATGGGATATCGCCCTGGAGCTTATGGACTACACCGATCTCATCGACCCGCGCAACAAGCGCACCGCGTCGCTGAGAGATGTCGTCGAGCGCATCCGCGCGCTCCACACGCAGGCCGCCGAGCTCGAGGCCAGAATGCGCCGCGAGGGCGAGGCGTTCGGCTCGACGGACAGGTTCATGCTCGCGCGATGCTATTACGGCATGGGCCGCACAATGGAGGCGGCTCAGATCGTCCGCCGGCTCATAGACGAGGTTTCGGAGCCTCCCGTTCTGCAGGCGATAGCGACGATTCTTGTCGATGCGCGGCTCGACGCCGACGCCGAACGCTGTCTGGAGAAATACCTTCGCGCCGAGCCGTCCCGCGACGCGCTCGCCTGGACCGACCTCGCGAAGATCCAGCATCGCACGGGCCGCAGGCAGGCGGCGCAGAGAAGTTTCATCGCGGGCTACAAGATAGCGCCCCAGCTCATCTTCGAACGGCTTCAGCGCGACCAGGAGCTGTATGAGATAGCGGCGCCGCTCTTTCAGCGCAGGAAGTGACGTGAAGTACCAGTATTTCTATCAGACGAAGGAGAACGAGAACCGGTCCGGCTGGATAAAGGCGCGGAGCCGCGAGAACGCATACGCGCTTCTGCGCAAGCAGGGAATAAGACCCTACAGGCTTGCCGGTGACGATCCTGTGAACTGGCGCCCCTGGGCGGTGGCGGCGGTGATCGTCGCGCTTGCCGCCGCGCTCGCGTTCGCCGTCCTCGCCGCGGTGCGCGCGAAGGACGACCGCGCGCCTGCGCCGCGGGCCCAGATATACGGCGACGCCTCGGTGATCGCCGCTGGAGTGTTCTCCGACTGGGCCGGTGTTCTGAAAAGCCCGCTGGACCGTTTCCTCGCGGCCTATGCACAGCCGGGCTCAAACGCGCTTGCGCCGCTGATGACGGCTGACGAGATATCGGCGTTCCCGGCCGAGCTTGCCAAAGGCGTCCATTATGAAGACGGCGAACCGGGGGAGGTTCGCCAGCTCAAGAACATGATAGCCTGGCTGCGCGGAGAGATGCGGGCCCATCTCGCCGCGGGCGAAAGCGTCGGCGAATACATGGACTTTCTGGAGGAACGCCAGCAGGGCGAGCGCGAATTTCGCGATCATGCCGCAGAAAGCCTGGAGCGCGCGCCAGAGAGCCACCTCTATCAGACGTGGATCGGTATCAATGCGCGCCTGCACGAGCGCGGCATGGCGCCGCTCCCTGCGCCGCCGAAACTTGTAAACGCCATGCAGCAGCGCTAGGCGCGCCGCCGGCTCGCCCGGGCTTTGCCCGAATGAGGATGAAATATTTTCGCGTTCGGGCATATTCGCCATGCGGGGTTATGGTAGAATATATGGCATGAACGTCAAAATGAAGCCTGTATTTCTTGCGTTGTCATCCGTCGCAATCTCGTGTGCGGCCTTGGCTGGCGACGTGTCATTCAAGGAAAGTACCGTCGTGCTGCCGACCTATGCGCCCGGCGGGTATGACAAAACGCCGCTCTTTTACACGGGCCGCGTATACCAGGGCGCGCAGGGGCGCGTGTACCCATATCCGATGCAGGATGTTCTGCACGATGAAAAGTTCGACGAGACGTACAAGTATCTCACGCTTGAGAACGACTGGCTGCAGATGGGGCTGCTGCCGGAGCACGGCGGCCATCTCTTGAACTTCACCGACAAGGCGACCGGCTTCGAGGCCTTTTATCGCCAGCACGTCATAAAACCCGCGCTCATCGGCATGCTCGGAGCGTGGATTTCGGGCGGCGTGGAGTGGAACTTCCCCCACCACCACCGCGCGACTACCGCGATGCCGATCGACTGGCGC
The DNA here is from genome assembly GCA_002395905.1 of Verrucomicrobia bacterium UBA4286. Taxonomy (GTDB): domain Bacteria; phylum Verrucomicrobiota; class Kiritimatiellia; order RFP12; family UBA1067; genus UBA1067. The sequence continues at coordinate 73,956 of DGVK01000062.1, forward strand.
GCCGTCGTGAACGACGACGGCTCCAAGACCGTGTGGATCGGCGAGACCGAGCTGCGCCGTCGCCTTAAATGGACGATCGGCCTCTCGCTTCTGCCCGACCGCGCGGTGCTCAGGGCCGAGAACGTTTTCATGAACCGCCAGCCGTGGATCGAGTCTATGATATACTGGGCGAATGTCTCGGTTCATTGCGGCGACGATTACCAGATACAGTTTCCTCCTTCGATGCATCTCGGCTTCGACCACCACAAGAACTACTGGACGAGCTACCCGATCGGCCCTCGCAAAGAGGAGATAGAGCTTCTTCCTTCGCAGCGCTCGAAGTATGCGAATGATATATCGGGCACGATGGATCTGAGCTGGTGGCGAAACTTCACGATCGAATCGCGCTCCATCTTCGGCTTCGATCCCGAGAACTCGTTCATGGCCGGCTACGACCACGGCAGGAACTGCGGCACCGCCCATGTTTCCAACCGCCACATAACGGTCGGCAAGAAGTTCTTTCTCTGGGGCAATTTCCCCGAAGCGCACGTCTGGGACAAGGTTCTTACCGACAGCGACGGCCCCTACCTTGAGCTGATGGTCGGCTGCTGGAGCGACAACCAGCCCGATTATTCGTGGATCGCGCCCTACGAGACTCGCAAGGTGGAGCAGTTCTGGTTTCCTGTCAAAGGTATAGGCGGGATCAAGAACGTGACGATCGACGGCGCGGTGAACGTGGACCGCCAGACGCCGGAGAAACTTCTTGTGGGCTTCCATTCGACGCGTGTGCTCAAGGGATGCACGGTGAAGGTTGTGAAGAACTCCGGCGCCGCCGGCGATGCCAAAACCATCTTCTCCGAAACAGGCGTCGCCATCGATCCGAATACGCCGTGGTGCAGGGTCGTCGCCGTCTCGCCGGACGCCGCCGACCAGCAGTTCACCGCGTCCATCGCCGACGCCGACGGCAGGGTGTTCCTCGCCTACACGCCCGTTTCGCCGCAGGGCGACGTTAAGCTGCCGCCGAAGGTGGAGAATCCGAAGCCGCCGCATGAATACACGAGCGCCGAGCTCGCCTACGAGGTCGGACTGCGCCTGGACCAGTTTCATAACGGGATTCTCGACCCTGTGCCATACTATAAGCGTGCGCTTGAGATCGACCCCGGCTACACAAAGGCCAATCTTGCGATGGGCGTTCGCCTGGCGAAAAACGGAAGCTTCAGCGAGGCGAAGCCTTATCTCGAAAGGGCCGTCGCGCGCGCGACGCAGAACCATACTCGCGCGCTTGATGCCGCGCCAGAATACTATCTTGCTCTCGTCGAGCGCGGCCTCGGCAACTTCAAGCGCGCCGAAGACCTCTTCTGGCGCTGCACGTGGAGGCTCACCCACAAGAAGGAGTCGTTCGTCGAGATCGCACGTCTCGCAGCATTGCGCGGCGACTATCTCGAAGCGCACGACATACTGGAGTTCAACGCGCTTCCGCTAGGCATGGACGAAGCGAAGCTCCACACGTTCCACGCCTATCTCCACCGCAAGCTGAAGGACTTCCCTGGCGCCCTTGAACGCCACAAGAAGAACTGGCGCGAGTACGCGGCGAACAACCAGAAGCGGGCTTTTGCATGCGATCCGCTGGAATACTGGGGCATCTGCGAAACGGCGTTCGCCGATGGCAAGGACGGTGCGGCCGCGCTCGCCGCAGCCGAGAAGAATCGCGGCCTCAAGGCGCAGCAGCTTCTGGAGTGCGTGAGCGACTATTGGGGTATCGGCGCGTGGGACGAAGTGATCGCGCTCTGCGACGCCGCGCTGGCGAAAGCCGCCGCCGAGAAGCCTTATGCGACCGAAGGCGCGCTGCCGCTCAAGGACACGCTCGCCGCGTGCGACAGCTACAAGAACGCGCTTTTCGGCTACTTCAAGGCCTATGCCCAGGCGAAGAAGAGCATGGACGGCGAGGTTGTCGCCGCGACGCTCACCGCCGCCGGCCTCATGCCGACGGACTACTGCTTCCCGAGCCGCCTCGAAGAGCTCGCCGTTCTCAACTGGGCGGCCGACCGGCCCCACAACGACAGACGCGCGCTCGCCAACACCCACTACTATCTAGGCGAGGTGCTTTGGAACATGGACCAGAAGGACGCCGCCCTCGCGTCGTGGCAGGCCACGGCGAAGCTCGACCCCCGCCACGCGCTCGCGCTGCGCTGCATCGGTTTCGCGCTCAGCCACCCCGGCACATACTTCACCAACACAGGCGTCCCCTCGGGCGTCGCGAGCCGCGAGGCCTACGATTTCTACCTTAAGTCGCTCGAAGCCGAGCCGAATTTCCGCACGCTCGACGAGGCGGGCAAGCTCGCCGAAAAACTCAAGCTCCCTGCGGCGGAGCGCCTGGCGCTCATGGAGAAATACCGCGAGACCGTCTTCAAGTACGACCCGTGCGTGCTGCGCCTCGCCTATACATACAACGCCGTCGGCCGCTACGCCGAGGCCCACGAGCTTCTCACGACGCGCCGCTTCCACGTGTGGGAGGGCGCCGACGGACTCCTCGCGCCGTTTGTCGAATCGTGCATCGGTCTCGGCCGCGACGCGATGGCGAAGGGCGATTACAGGACGGCGCTCAAGTATTTCGAGGAGTCGACGACATATCCCGAGAACCTTCAGGCGGGGCGTCCCGGCGACGCGGGAACGGAGCCGAAAAGCCGCTACTTCATGGCGCAGTGCAAGAAAGCGCTCGGCGATGCGGCGGGCTGCAGGGCGGAACTTGAAAACTCGCTCAAGGGATGGATCCACGCGGGCGAGATGGACTACTGGCGCGTGAAGGCTCTGCGCGAGCTCGGCCGCGAGGCGGAGACCGCGCCGCTCATCGCCGAGCTTAAGCAGGCCATCGTCGAGCTTGAAACTCCGCAGCCCGAAATCATCAACGCCTACGCGAAGTTCGCCGGCGACAACTCGGCGATGGAGCGCGC
>DGVK01000072.1 GCA_002395905.1 Verrucomicrobia bacterium UBA4286
CTCGGCGCACCGCCTGGTCGCGGCGACATCCTCGCTTTCAAGGCCCGGTGCCGACGGCATCTCGGCGCCTGCGAGGAAGCTCGCGATCATGAGGCGGTGCAGATGGGATTTCGACGGCGGCGGCGTTATGCGCCCTCTCAAAGGGCGCGGCAGAAGAATCTTCGCGTCGGCGTCTGCATGATGTGCGAACGACGCATAGTGCGCGCGCCTTTCGGCCAGCCTGTCGCCGAGCGGACGCGTCCCCTTCGCCTCCTCTATGCGCCGCGCTATCGTCTCGTCGTCGGCGTCCAGCACGACTACAAATCCGTGTTCCTCGGCCCACGCTCTGTTCGCCGGGTCGAGGAGAGTGCCGCCGCCAAGCGCGACGATCGGCGCCGAAACCTCCCTTAGAGCGGCGCTTTCCAGCCGCCTGAAGCCGGCCTCGCCATCCGTCGCGAATATTTCCGGTATCGACCGCCCGGCCCGCGCGACGATCTCTTCGTCGAGATCGACGTACATCCTGCCGAACTCCTTCGCCAGGCGCTTCGCCGTCGTCGTCTTTCCGCTCGCCGGCGGTCCGTACAGAAAAAGCGTCTTCACAGCTTCACCGCCCTTACATCGCCCCATCCGCACGGGAGCGCGAAAACAACGCCGCCCGCCTCTCGCTTCTTGTCGCCCTTCATGAGCGGCTTCAAGCCGTCGAACGTCAAGCCCTGCGGCAGTTCCGTCGGGAGACGCGCCGCGGCGAACCGCCGCGCGAGTTCATCTGCCCAGCCGCTCTTAGCGAGCCCCAGCCGCTCCGCAAGACGCGCCTCCTCCACACAGCCTATCGCCACAGCCTCGCCGTGGGAGACAGCGTAGTCCGTCGCCTTCTCGACGGCGTGGGCCACCGTATGCCCGCAGTTGAGCTTCATCCTCTCGCCCGTCTTCTCCAGCGGATCGCTGCGGACGATTCTCACCTTCACTGCAATGTTCTCGCTGATCTCGCCGGCGGACGGCACCCCGCCGAGGTCGTCTCTGCGCGGCAGGCCGCCGATTATCTCATGCTTTATCATCTCGGCCCGGCCGTCTGCGATGCGGCGCGGCGGGAGAGTCTTGAGAAAGTCGACGTCCATCACGACGCGGCGCGGCGGATGGAACGCGCCCGCCATGTTCTTGCCGCACGCGAGATCGCAGGCCGTCTTCCCCCCGTAGGAGGCATCGACCATCGAAAGAAGCGTCGTCGGCACATTCACCCAGTCGATCCCGCGCATCCACGTCGCGGCGGCGAAGCCGACAAGATCGCCCGTAACACCGCCGCCGACCGCCGTCACGCAGTCCTTGCGGCCGAGACCCGCCTTGGCGAACGCGCCCCAGATCGCGACGACGGTGTCTATCGTCTTGTGCTCTTCGCCCGACGGCACGACGAAGATCGCGCGCGCGGCGAGCCTCGGGTAGAGCCGCGCCACGTTCTCGTCTATCACAATGTTCTGCAGGCCCTCGCCGTCGCCGACGCCGGCGCAGACTATCCCGCTGTCCTCCGCCAGCATCGCGTCGAGGACGGCGAACGCCGCGAGCGCCTCGACGACAGGCACCGCCCTCATTGCTATGCAAGGATCGTGCCGCCCCTTCACGACGAGTTCGCACGGCCGCATAGTCGCGAGGTCGACACTCTTCTGCGGCTTGTAGATAGAAGGTGTCGGCTTCATCGCCACCCTGAACACGAGAGGCATCCCGCTCGTCATCCCGCCGAGGACGCCGCCATGATTGTTGGTTGTCGTGACGACCTTCCCGTCCACGACGGCGAAGGGATCGTTGTTCTCCGATCCTTTAAGCGAGGCGGCTTTGAAACCGTTGCCGAATTCAACGCCCTTCACGCCGGGGATGCCGAAAACCGCGTGCGCTATCGCGCCGTCGATTCCGTCGAACATCGCGCCGCCGAGCCCGACGGGAAGCCCTGTCACCTCGCATTCCACCACGCCGCCGACAGAATCGCCCTCGGCCTTCGCCGCCGCCGCGTCGCCGACGGATGAGACGCACGCCTTTACGGAAACGCCCCGCCGCGCAAGCTCCTGAAGGCATATGCCGCCGGCGATGCACATCGCGGCCGTCATACGCCCCGAGTTGGAACCGCCTCCCGGCGGTATGCGGCCGGTCTTGACCCAGTTCGGGAAATCCGCGTGGCCCGGGCGCGGGACGGTCCGCTCGTAGTCGCCGCTGCGGGTGTCGGTGTTGCGAATCACGGCCTCGACCGCCGCGCCCGTCGTAACGCCGCCCTCTATGCCGCCGGTGAATTCGGGGACGTCCGGCTCGCGCCGCGCGGTCGAAAGCGCGTCGCGCCCCGGCGCGCGCCGTTCCATGAACGCCTGCAGCGCCGCCATATCGACGGGGATGCCCGCGGGCATCCCCTCAAGGCGCATCCCGATAAGCGGCGCGTGCGACTCGCCGTACACTTCGAGTTTAAGTTTCTGGCCTGGTTTCATGGGCGTATATTATACCAATTTACGCGCCCGCCTGCTTGCACCGCGTGCGCCGTTTTCACCCCCGCCGGCGTTTACTCTCCCTTGTTATTGCCATTTACCGCATCGCACGTGATGCAGGGGACAGGCCCCGCGAAA
>DGVK01000234.1 GCA_002395905.1 Verrucomicrobia bacterium UBA4286
CTCAACATGCGCGACAACGGCATCAACGTCATTGTCGGCCAGCGCAAGGGCAAGGGTCCCAACTCCAGCTGGGGCCGCGCCATTAAGGACGGATGGGTTCCCGGCAAGACGCTCTTCTCCATCGAGGAGGCGGCCGAGAAGGGCGATATCATCATGCTCCTTACGTCCGACGGTTCCGTCGGCGAGGTCTGGAAGAAGATTGAAAAGTACGTCTCGGCCGGCAAGGCGCTCTACTTCAGCCACGGCTTCGCGTATGTCTACAACAAGCTTACCGGCGTGAAGCCCGGCATCGGCGTCGATGTGATCATGGTCGCCCCGAAGGGCTCAGGCACGAACGTCCGCCGCAACTTCCTTAACGGCGCCGGCATCAACAGCTCCTTCGCCGTCGCGCGCGACGCGACCGGCAAGGCGATGGACCTCACGCTCGCCATCGGCATCGCCATCGGCTCGGGCTATCTCTTCCCGACCACGTTCGAGAAGGAGGTCACGAGCGACCTTGTCGGCGAGCGCGGAATTCTCATGGGCGCGCTCTGCGGCGTCATGGAGGCGCAGTACTACACCCTCCGCGCCAACGGCCACAGCCCGAGCGAGGCTTTCAACGAAACATGCGAGGAACTCACGCAGTCGCTCATCCGCCTCGTCGACGAGAACGGCATGGACTGGATGTACTCCAACTGCTCGCAGACGGCCCAGCACGGCGCGCTCAAGTGGCGCCCGCTCTTCCGCAAGGCGACCGAGCCCGTCTTCAAGCGCCTCTACGCTTCGACCAAGAAGATGCAGGAGGCCCGCGAGGTCATCCGCGACACCGGCCGCGCCGACTACAAGGAGTTCATGGCCAAGAAGCTGCAGGAGATGCACGACAGCGAGATGTGGAAGGCCGGCGAGGCCGTCCGCGCGCTGCGTCCGCGCGAGAAGGCCAAGGCCAACGCGTCGACTGCCGCCGGCGTGCAGGGCCGCAAAATCACAAAGTAACCTGAAAAGGATCGGCGGATGAGCGAGAGCGCCTTTTTCCAGGATCTCGCGCTGCTGATGGCCGTAGCAGGCCTGGTGTCCGTCATCTTCGCCAAGCTGGGCTGGCCGAAGGTGGCGGGCTACATTTTTGCCGGCGTGATGATCGGCAAGTACAGCTGGGGCGGTGGCCTGCTGGCCGACGAGCAGTCTGTAAGGACCATCGGGCAGCTCGGCGTGGTGTTCCTCATGTTCACCATGGGTCTCGGGTTCTCGACCTCCCAGATGAAGCGCATACGCGGCGTCGCCGCGCCTGCGGCGATAATCGACACCCTTATGATGACGTGGCTCGGCTACACAGTCGGGCGGCACGTCTTCGGCTGGGGGGCCGTCCCCTCGCTCTTTCTCGGCGCGGCGATATGCGATTCTGCTACGACGATGCTCGCGAAGGTGATAGACGAGATGAGGTGGGGCGACAGGCCGTTTGTGAAATACGCGCTCGGCACGTCCGTCTGCGAGGACATAATAACCGTCGGCATACTGGCGCTCGTGACCGGCGTGGCGCAGAGCGGGGAGCTGTCGGTCGTGGACGCCGGGGCGTCGCTCGGAGGTCTTTTCGTATTCTTCCTGGTTTCGATAGTCGCGGGGTTTGTTGTCGTGCCGCGCCTGTTGAAGTCTGTATCGAAATCCCACGACGACGAGGCGCTGCTGCTGGCGATACTGGGGCTCTGCTTTTTCGTGTCGTGGGTGGCGTTCAAGTTCGACTTCTCGCTTGCGCTCGGGGCGTTCGTCGTCGGGTTCCTCGGCGGCGCGAGCGATGTGCGCCACCGTCTGGCCGAGCTCGCCGAGCCGCTCAAGTCGATGTTCGCGGCCGTGTTCTTCGTGTCGATCGGCCTCCTGCTCGACCCTTCGGCGTGTCTGGCCAACTGGCCAGCGATTCTCGTAGTGTCGTTTGTTGTGGTCGTCGGCAAGTTTCTCAACTGCACGGTCGGCGCGCTTGTCGGCGGCGAGAGCGTGAAGACTGCGGTGCAGATGGGGATGGGGCTTGCGCAGATAGGAGAGTTCGCCTTTCTCGTCGGCATGCTATACGTCACCGTCACGGGCGACGTGCAGAGTCCGATGTACAATATAGTCGTCGCCGTTTCGCTCGTCACGACGCTGTTAAGTCCGCTTCTCATAAAATGCTCGGAGCGCGCAGGCGAATGGGCCGAGTCCAGAACGCCCGCGCGTGCGAAGTCTGCGCTGCAGGCCTACAGGGCGCTTCTCGCGAAATACAACGGCGGCCGCCGCGAGGCGCGTCTGCACCGCATTGTGAGGGCGTGCCTCGTGCAGCTCGGCGTGATCGCCGTGATGAACTTTGCGATCGCGCTCGTCTTCTCGATTTTGAACGACCAGGACTGGTCGAACTTCTCCGTGGCGTTCGATGAATACAAGAAGATAGTCTTCTGCCTCGCCGCGAACCTCGTGATCGTGTCGCTTCTCGCGCCTGCGGTTCATGTGGCGCGCACGCTCGGCAACGCGCTCTCGGTCGTCCTTGTGGGCGCCGGCGAAAGCCGCTGGCAGCTCGCCGTGAGGCATGTGACGACGCTTGCCGTGCAGATAGCGGTGGTGGTGCTCTTCTTTTGCGAGGTCGTGATGATAAACGTCAACCTCACGCCCGATGAACTGTGGGCGCGGTGGCTTATCAATCTTGTGCTTCTCACGGCTGCGGTTTTCGGCTGGAAGTCGTTCCAGAAGGCCGGCCGCCGCGCCGTGACGAGATTCGACGAGGCTGTCACTGCCGACGAACGCCGCGAGAAGCTCGGCTCGATGCTCACGTTCAAGCTACCCGAGGGGATGGTGCACAAGCTTACGATCGACATGGAATCGCCGGCGGTCGGCGGTACGGTGGTGTCGCTCAACATCCGCGCCAAGACAGGCGCTTCGGTAGTGTCGGTCGAGCGCGGCGGCGAGATGATAAGGAACGTCGGGCCCGAGACGGAGTTCCGCGTCGGCGACATTCTCTACACGATGGGCAACGGCGAGCAGATAGCGGCGCTCAAAGACCTCCTGGGCATCACAGTCTAGCCTTCCACTGAAAAAGAAACATCCCACTCGCCGCGAACTTGTCATGCCGGCCGGGCCTTGCAAAGTGCAAAACCGATGGCGGCCCGGATACAACCATTCGACTGGTGGGCGGTGAGGGATTCGAACCCCCGACCTAATGCGTGTAAAGCACTCGCTCTAACCAACTGAGCTAACCGCCCGCAAAACGAAGCGTATTATATCATATTTTTGGAACGGCCGCCAACAGGCGGCGCGTGTAGTCGCTTCGAGGATGCTCGAACACCTCTGTCGCATCGCCGCTATCCACGAAAAGGCCGTGATCCATGACGCAGATCCTGTCGCAGACGTTCTTCACCACTGCGAGATCGTGGGCTATCAGAAGAATCGAAAGCCCGAGTTCGCGCCGCAGGTCGCGCAGAAGATTGAGCACCCTCGCCTGCACCGACACGTCAAGCGCAGACACAGGTTCGTCGGCGATGAGCAGCTGCGGCTCGCAGGCGAGTGCGCGCGCAATCGATACGCGCTGGCACTGTCCGCCGGACATCTCCCGCGGATACTGGTCGAGCACCGCAGCGCTGAGCCCCACGAGGTCCAGCAGCTCTTCAGGCGTGCGAGAGCTTATGCGCTTGACCCGCAAAACCTCCGCCAGCGTCTGGCGAACCGTCATGCGCGGATTAAGCGAGCCAACGGCGTCCTGAAAGACCATCTGCACCGACTTCGCACGGCAGACTATCTTCCCAGAGAACGTCTTTTCAAGCCCGATAAGCGTTTTGGCGATTGTGGACTTTCCGCTGCCGGATTCCCCGACGATGCCGAGAATCTCGCCTTCGCCAAGCGTGAACGAGACTCCTTTCACCGCCTCGAAAGCGCCGTAGCGGACATGCAGCCCGTCAACCTCCAGAACATTCGCCATCACTTGAGCAACGCGGCTTTTGCTTTATTGAGCGCGGCGAGACGCTCGCCCACGCCTTTCAGCGACTCTCTGGCCCGGCGCAGATAAATGCGCGTGTCGAGTCCTCCCGTCGCGCCCTCGTGGGTCTTCGCGGCGACGGCGCGATCCGGATCTTCACCGGAAAGACGCTCTAGATGGTCTCGCACGTCATGGTATGCGTCGCGCCATGGCGTGCCTTCGGCCACCTTGCGCAGCGCGACGTCCGTCGCAAACACGCCGGGCGTGAAAGCCGCGCGGCAGCGCGCCTCGTCCACCGACATGCCGGCGACGACCTTCGCGAGTATGCGGAGTGTCGTGCGCGTTATGTCGAGACCCTTCATGTAGAGCCACTTGCAGTCCTGGAGATCGCGGTTGTATCCGCCGGGCATCGCATGCAGAAGCGAGAGCGCCGCAGTCTGGAGTCCGAGCACCTGCGCGGCCTTCGACCTCACCAGCTCCAGCACGTCGGGATTGAACTTCTGCGGCATTATCGACGAACCTGTGCAGTATTCGCGCGGCAGTTTGAAATAGCCGATTTCAGGCATTGAATACAGAATCATGTCCTCCGCAAGACGCGAAAGAACGGCCATCAGCTGGGCGAGCGCCGAAAGAAGCGCCGCCTCGCACTCGCCGCGCGCCATCGACGCGCCGAAACAGTTGTGGATGGTGCGGGAAAAGCCCAGAAGCTTTGTCGTGCGCTGTCTGTCGAGCGGCAGCGGCACACCGTATCCTGCGGCGGAGCCTAGCGGGTTCAGGTCTGCAAGACGGTAGGCCGCTTCCAGATTTTCCAGCTGGTCGAGAATCATCTCCGCGTGTCCTGTGGCCCACATCTCGACCGATGACGGCATGGCGGGCTGAAGATGGGTGCGCCCGACGAGCGGGATCATCCCGGCCTCCGTTCCGAAGGTGCCGAGCTGCGACGCGAGCTCGACAAGCTCTGCTTCGGTGCGGAGGATCGCGTCCTTCATGTGAAGGCGCACGTCTACGGCGACCTGGTCGTTGCGCGAGCGCCCGGTGTGTATCTTCTTCCCGAGGTCGCCGAGTTTCTCCGTGAGCATGCGTTCGACGGCCATGTGCACGTCCTGGTCCTCGACGCGTATTTCGAACCGTCCCTTCTCTGCGAGCGCCGCAATGCGGCCGAGCTCCTTGCGCACTGCTGCGGCCTCTTTCTTCGTGACGACAGGCCGCTTGAGCTTCATCTCGGAGAGCATCGTTACATGGGCCGCCGTCCCCATGCAGTCCCACACGGCAAGTTCCCTGTCAAGAACAGGGTCGTCCCCTACGGTGTACTTGAGGACGTCCGGGTCGATTCTGTTGTCGGTTATGGTTTTTTTCGTTTTCATTGAAGAACCTCTTTCAACTTGTCGTCCGCTTCGTGAAGCATCGTCCCGAGCTCTTCGGCGGAGATTTTTCCGCGTGCAAGCTCCACGAGAAAATCGGAATACGCCTGCGCTGCGGCAGTCATGCGGTCGCCGCGTCCGCCGCCGAAGACAAGCAGTTCGCGCGATTTCTTGACAGCCGCGAGGCGCACCACCGGATCGGTTTTCGAAAGCTCTATCGCATCGCGGAAGGTGCACCCTGTGAAGCGTCCGCAGAACGGCAGGCTGTAGTAAGGCGGGTAAAGCATGAGGCGCGACGCGAACACCGCCACATCCTCGCGCGAGGCGTGCCCGGGGTTTGAAACCTTCCTGAGCTGTTTGAGGTAGTACTCGTCGTCGCGGCCTTCCGCCGCGACGCCGCGTTCGCGCCAGCGCTTGAGTTCGGCGCGCTCGTCCTCCAGCCTCAGGGCGGGATCGGCCGAGCGCAGGGCGAGCGCCGCGCCGGCGTCGTCGAGCTCCTCGCCGCGCAGAGCCAGATAGAAACCCCTGACGATTGCAAGGCGCAGAGCGTCCATATCCGAATAACCGGGAGCGGGGAGCTTGATGCGCATGAAGCGGTCGCCGTTCGCGCGGGTGTCTGTCGACACGACCACGTCGGCGATGTTCGTGCGCACCGACCCTATGTGCACTATTATGCCCGGGTCGTCGAAGCGTCTGTGCGGCGCGGCTTTGGCCTGATACAGCCGCCTGCATATGTCGGCGGCATAGCGCGCCACGGGAATCTGATATTCGCGGCGCATGTCGGCCGGACAGTCTGCGTATACCTGCACAAGCCCCTCCACCTGCGTCACGGGCGGCGTGCGGAAGCGTTCGATAAGCTCTGCGCGCGTGAGGGCGAGGACAAGTATGGCCGCAAATACGTTCATCAGCGTATCTTGATCAGCAGGACGAGGAGAATCGGCATGACCACAACCTGCAGCAGCATGAAGCGCATCAAGACCTGGGCGTTGGTCCAGCCGAGGTTCTTCTTGCAGTGGTCGTGCAGAGGGAAGCGTATGCGCCGTATAACGCTCTGTTCGTCAATGTCGCGGCCGAGCTTCCTGGCGACGCGCAGCAGGACGAGTTTCGCCAGACCGCCGCCGCCGTTCACGAGGATCACGGGCGCGAACGCCAGCACCAGAAGGGGATTGCCTGTGACGAGAGAACCGGTGCCGACGATTATGCCGAGAAACCGGCTGCCGGCGTCTCCCATAAGAACCTTCGACGGCTCGGCATTGAACCAGAGGTATCCGCCGAAGCCGCCTGCGACCGACATGACAAGGATCGCCCAGCGCGCGGCCTCGGGATTGCAGGGAAGGAGGAAGTAGTGGGCGACCGGTTTGTAGCCGATGACCACATACAGCATGACGGCGAGTATCACAAGCTCTATCGCGGTAAGAGCCCCTGCAAGGCCGTCTACGCCGTCGGAGCAGTTCGTGGCGTTCATAGTGAACCAGAGTATGAAAGCCGCCGCAGGGACGTATATCCAGAGCGGCACGACCCACATTCCCTTCACGAAGGGGAGCCACACGAGAGTGGAGTGGCCTTTGGCGACGAAGAACGCTATCGCCACGGCGCACACCGCGTCGAGAAGTCCTTTCTTGAGCTCGCCCCACGGCTCCGCCGCACGGTCGTCGAGGTAGCCGAAGAGCATCGCCGCATATATCGCCCCGAGCGCACAGTAGTCCCAGAACGCAAGCGGCGCGAAAAGCACAACGACCGGCAGCACGACAAGCGACACCAGCACGCCCGCGCCGGTAGGCTTGCCCGCCGAAGTCATGCCGCCGAGGTCTTTGCATATCACCTTGCCGCGGTCGCGCGGCAGGAAGTCCCAGAGACGCGGCAGAAGCCACCACACCATAATCCCCGAGAGGAACGTGCCGCCGGCCAGCAGCAGCGCATGCGACTGCAGAAGGCGGAACGGCCCCCAGTATTTCGTCAACAGCTCAGCTAGATAGTAAAGCATCTATTTCTTCCTTTTCGAGATCTCTCCATTCGCCTGGCTTCAGTTCGCCCGGCAGCCGCAACGCGCCGATCGCCACGCGCTTGAGCGAAAGCACCACAAGCCGGGCCGCGCTGCACATGTAGCGTATCTGGCGCTTGCGCCCCTCTTTGAGCCGGAACACGAGTTCATGCACGTTGTCGCGCCCTGTCGACACGAGCTCCACCGGCACAGGGCGCGTCACATAGCCGTCGGGCATCGTGACAGGCCCGCGAAGTATGCGCAGCTTGTCGTCGCTCCAGCGCCCGGCCGCCCTCACGACATAGGTCTTCTCGTGCTCGTAGCGAGGATGTGTGAGTTTGAGCGCGAGGTCGCCGTCGTTCGTCATGAGGAGCATCCCCTCGCTGTCCTTGTCGAGACGGCCAACCGGCACAAGCCGCTCCTCGACCCTGCCGCGAAGGATGTCGGCGACCGTCTTCCCGCCGAACGGATCCGAGACTGTCGAAAGAACTCCGGCGGGCTTGTACATGATCACCGTGCGCCTGCGCTCCGGCGCGCCTACGGGCCGCCCGTCGACGGCGATCGACACCGCTTCACAGTTCACGCGCAGCCCCGGCTCTCTTGTTACGACGCCGTCCACTGTCACGCGCCCCGCCTCGATCAAGGCGGCCGCGCCCCGTCTGGACGCCACGCCGGCATGGGCCAGCACATTCTGAAGTCTCTCTTCCATCTTTGATGGTGTGAATTATACCAAATATCTTCCTCCCGTGCTTGCCCCCCCCGCCCCCGCCCCCCGCCGCATTCTTCCTGCATTACCGGCCTGCCCTGCCTTGTCAACGTGCGGCTTGATT
>DGVK01000117.1 GCA_002395905.1 Verrucomicrobia bacterium UBA4286
AGGCGCGGCCGTTCATCATCGTCGTCCCGGCGAGTCTCACAAATTCTCCGCCGCCGGTTATCGCCTCGTAGACGGTCTCGTCGGGTTTGAGCTCGCTTCTCGTCTGGTCGACATAGCTGAGTTTCACAGTGTCGCCGACCGAAAACTTTCCCTCTACCGGCTGAAGCTGTCCGGTGATGAGCTTGAAGAGCGTCGTCTTTCCTGCGCCGTTCGCACCTATAACACCTACGATTCCGCCGCGCGGAAGGTCGAAGTTGAGGTCGTTGTAGAGAACTCTGTCGCCGAACGCCATCTTGACGTGCTCGGCGCGAACCACCAGATCGCCCAGCCTCGGTCCGGGCGGAATGCGTATCACGAGATCGTCCTCGCGCGTCGAGACCTCCTGCTTCTGCAGTTCTTCATAGCGCTTCACACGGGCCTGGCTCTTGGAGTGCCGTCCCGAAGGATTGGTCTGTATCCACTTGAGTTCGTTCTCGATGAGCTTCTGGCGCGACTTCTCGGCCTTTGCCTCGCGCGCGAGCATGGCCTCCTTCTGCTTGAGCCATTCTTCGTAGTTGCCTTTATAAGGATAGCATATGCCGTGGTCGAGTTCGAGAATCCAGTCGGTCACGTCCGACAGGAAGTAGCGGTCGTGCGTGACGACGATGAGCGTTCCTTTGAACGGCTTCAGATACTCCTCGAGCCACTGCACGGTTTCCGCGTCAAGATGGTTCGTCGGCTCGTCGAGCAGAAGAACGTCCGGCTCGGTGAGAAGCAGCCTGCATATCGCCACACGGCGCCGCTCGCCGCCGGAGAGCACCGCGACCGGCTGCTCCGCCGGCGGACAGTGCATCGCCGCCATCGCGCGCTCCACAAGAGAATCGACGTTCCAGTAGTCGTGGGCGTCGATCTCGTCCTGCAGGCGCGCCATCTCGGCCTCTGCCTTGGGGTCGTCGAGATTGCAGCAGAGCTCCTCGTAGCGGTCAAGCTTGTCCTTGATGGGCTGGACGGCCTCTGCGACGACTTCGCCGACGGTCTTGGAGTCGTCGAGCTCCGGCTCCTGCGGGAGATAGCCGACCCTCGTTCCCTTGGCGACCTGCACGGTGCCCATAAGATCGGTGTCAAGCCCTGCGAGAATCTTCAAGAGAGAAGACTTGCCTGCGCCGTTTCCTCCGATAACGCCTATGTGCGCGCCGTAGAAGAACGAAAGGTTGACATCCTTCAGGATCGTCTTCGTGCCGACCTGCTTTGTGACGTCGATAAGGCTGAACTGGTATTCTCCCGCCATCTGGATCCTCTCCCTGCAGTGCGCCTCAGAGCATCGCCGCTATTCCCGCGCCGACCATCGGCGCGTCGTCGACCTGCGGCGTTATCTCATAATGCACGTTGCGGCGCTTGACGAGCATGTCGTCGAGCTCGCGGCGCACAGTCTCGTCGAACGGGATCGCGCGCGTCTTGTAGTAGGTCGAGCCGTCGGCGTTGATCGCGACCGGCGCGGCCGCCGACGCGCCTTCTCCCGTCTTGATCACGAACGCCGCGAGATGCACTGCCGTGAGGACGGCCGCGCGCTCGAAGACCGGCAGCCCGAGCCGCCGCGCCATCTTCGCGTCCGCAGCGTCGGCGAAAATCCCGTCGAGCGGATTCTCGCGGCCTTCCTTTCGGCATCCCGCAGTGAAATTGTCGAAATCCACAGTCTCCAGAGCCGGCAGCCCGGCGACGCGCTCCGCCGCTGCACGGGAGAAGAATCCCTCTTTCGCGGCGGCCTTGTATATCTCGAGACCGATCGGCCCGAGGTAGGCGCCGGAGATCATCTTCTCGAACGGATTCGTCCCGGGGAGGATGGTTTTCGCGTCCATCGCCTCGTCGAAGCGGCTGCGCGGCGCTTTGTCGAACCCGCCGGACTCCGCGTTGACGATCATCTTCCCGTTCGGGTCGAGCCCGTCAAGCTTGGTGATCGCGGTGTTGCGCTCGACATAGGCGCAGTTCGTCCCGGTTCCGAGGATGAAGCCTACATACGACGAGTACGTCTTCCCGCCCTCGGTCGCCTTCGCCGCGAGGAGCGTCGCGACGGTGTCGTTCACGATCGCGATCTCGCCGCCGCCGATCCTCTTGAGAAGCTCCCTGCCGACGAACTGCCCCACCACGCCGTCGGCCTGGATCCCCTTCGTCCACCTCACGAGCTTCGCGTCGAGATCGCGCGTCGCCTCGGCCGGATACGAGAAGCAGAACCCTATCTTCTTCGCCGTCGCCTTCGGCAGCACGCGCTTCACCTCGTCGGCGAACGCCGCGTAGAACGCCTCTACATCGACCGGCCCTTTCGCGCCGGGCATCGGCTGGTTCTTGCGGTCCTCGACGGCCGGCGGTATGGAGACGATTCCTGAACGGAAGTTCGTCCCGCCGGCGTCCAGCACTGCAGCCTTCGCGCCCTGCGGAACCTTGCCGTCCACGCCGACGAACGTCGGAATCATCATGAGCGACGACGGCTCTCCTTTAAGCCCCTTCTCCATTTCGGAGAGGAAGGTTGCGATAAGCGACGCACGGTCGATGTCGCGCGCCTCGGGCAGGCCGTTCTCGGCCAGGAACTCTTCAGGTGTCTTCATTTTTCCATCAGTCCTTTCACAAGGTTCTTCCAGTCTTCGTTCGAGAGCTCCTCGGCCCTCGCCGTAGATTGTATCATATCTCGGAACACGCTGCCAAGCTGCTTGCGCCTGTGCTCGAACGCCTTCTTGGTGAGTTTGTGGAAAAACTCGCGTTCTTCGGCGGAAAAATCGAGATTTCTGTCGTGACGGACAAGACGAACCACGCTGGAACCGATTTCGGGCCGGGGCCAGAAGCAGGCCGCCGAGACCTTGCGCACTATTTCGACGTCATAGTCCAGCTGGGCCCAGACACCCGCAAGACCGCGCGTTTTGGAACCTTCGCGCGCCGCAAGCCGCTCCGCAACTTCGCTCTGCACAAGCGCCGTCATGCATGGAATCGCGCGTCTCTGCACAAGCTCCAGGAGTATGCGCGTGCCCGCCTGGTAGGGCAGATTGCTCACCATGCAGTCGAAGCCGCCGAGATCGCCGCTCACATGGTCGAGCGCGTCGCCCGCGACCACCTCAAGCGCCGACGGTTCTCCGAGCGCCTCCTTGAGACGCCCTGCGAGGACGGGATCCTTCTCGATGGCGAGAACTTCGCAGCCGCGCGAAAGAAGCTCCTCCGTAAGAACCCCGAGGCCGGGCCCTATCTCCAGCACGCGCGGCTTCGCTACTCCTGCGAGCGGCGCAAGCCCCGCGTCGACGATCGCGACGAGCGCGTTCCTGTCGATCAAAAAGTTCTGTCCCATCGTCTTGTTTGGATGGAACTCGTTTTCTATGCACCACGCCTTCACCTGGCTGGGACTTGTTAGATTCATCTCGTGACTGCCTCCTTGACTACATGATTCTGTCCAGAACGCTTATGTATTCCCACTTCGGGGCTTCCAGTGAACCCGAAACTTTGAACTCCAGCAGCAGTTTCGCGAACGGCCACAGAACAGGGCGTATCAGATATCTGCCGAGGATGGAGTCCTTGCGCATGAGCTCCACCCTCACGACAAAATCCAGACTGTCGCGGATTATATCGTATTCGCCGCGCGCCGAAATGGAAAAAAGCGCGCCCTCGATCAATATGTCGCGCGACTTCACGACCCCCTTCTCGACAGTGAACGTCGCCGACGCCTCGGACTGGTTGACGACCTTGTCGACGCCCGGCACCTCGTTCGCGAGAAGGTCCGTAAGCCCCATGAAAAGTTTCATCCTCGCAAGGCGCCCGTTCGTCACTTTCAAATATCCGCCGCCGTCCACGCGCTCCGCGACATTGGTGGCCACAGGCCCTGCGAGGTCTATGCCGCCTTCAATCTCGCCTTCGCGGTCGCCGAAATCCACACCCAGCATATCCGCCAGTTCGCCAAGAGTTCCGCCGCGGTAGTTCGCATCGATGGAAAATGTCGCGCGCGAGGCGTCCAGCTGCGGGAATGAAAGCCTCGCCGTGCCGCGCACCGCGCCGCCGTCGCGCCCCCTGGCCTCCGCGTCGAAGAAAGTGAGATGTTCCCCGACATACGCGAACCCCGCCGATGCATCCGCGAGCCGTATTCCGAAAAGGCTGCCCCTCGCAAACGCGACAGAACCGTAGAGGTCGTTGTCCGCCTGATGCTCTGCGTCGGCGGCGAGAGTCCCGCGAATCTTCACCGATGGCGCGTCCTCGCACACAAGGCAGTCGAGAACGCCGTCGTTAAGATAGTCGATGATATTCAGGACGTCCGCCTTTTCAAGGGCGCTTTCCGCGTCAAAGTCCAGATGGATCGCGTCGTCCGTCCCTCTCACCACGACACTCCCGGCGAGCGGACGTCCCTTGACATCGTCGGCGGACAACGGCCCGATACCTATTGTGTAGTCCATACACCTCACACCGTCGCGCACGGGAAAGGTCGTCCGAACCGTGATCCCTCCGTCCGCGCGGCGCATCGGGACACCGCGGTAGAAGCCCAGCGCAGGATGAAGGTCGAGACCGAGACTGAAATCGTTGTCGACGAGGTTCACATCCCATGTGCAACCTGCGGGGACAGGCTCCGTCACGCCCGTGAAAGCGTCTATGTATTCAAGCGCCGCAGGCAGATCGAGGGCGACTATCAGCGGACGGATGAGCGCCTGCGTCGCAAGGCCCCGCACCTTTCCGCTCACGCGCCGCGCCGCGAGGTCTACGCGGCACGAGCCGTCGATGGACATCGCCCTTTCGCGCCTCGGCCAGTCGAGATGGATCGACGTGAAATCGAGGCGCTTCTCCCTGGACACGACGTCCGCCTGGACGCGCGCAGGCTCGACGCCGAGAATCGACGGACGCTCCAGGACAAGCGTGAACTTCGGCAGGAACGGGAATCTGAAATCTATCGGCCTGTCTCCGAGAGGCTCGGCGTAAGGCCCTTCCTCATAGTAGGCGTCATGCAGACGCGCCATGCGCGCGGCCACCACGGTAAGCCGCCGCGAAAAAAACTCCGCCACGACCGACCTTGCCGAGAAGAGCGGTTCCGACGGATCGCGCCGCGAACGGTCGACAATCGAAAAGCCGTGCACGGCCACGCGGCGCAGACCCAGATCCACGTCGCCGCAGCGAAAGACGATGTTTGTCGGCAGATGAGCGGCTGCCGTGCGCTCGACCCACCGGCCGGGAATACGCTCCTCGCGGAAGAACAGGGAAAAGAGGTAAACGAAAAAGACGATGAAGAACCACTTCACCGTCTTCGCCAAACATCCTGTCGCTAATTTAAGAACGTGCACTCGCTACCTTGATTGGCAGCCCCTAGGAGAGTCGAACTCCTCTTACCTGGATGAGAACCAGATGTCCTAGCCGATAGACGAAGGGGCCAGCTTTTGGTGCACCCGGTGGGATTTGAACCCACACACCTTGCGGCACCAGAACCTGAATCTGGCGTGTATGCCAATTTCACCACGGGTGC
>DGVK01000040.1 GCA_002395905.1 Verrucomicrobia bacterium UBA4286
TTCCCAAGGTGGGGATATTCCAGCCCACCTTTTTGCTGAAATCCCGGAACGGTTTTGCTATAATTCCATGCATGAAACGCTACAGTGTAAAAGCATTCCGGATCGCCTGCATTGCATTCGCGGCGACCTGCCGTGCCGCGCAGGATGAAGGCGCTCTTCGCGGCGTCGACA
The DNA here is from genome assembly GCA_002395905.1 of Verrucomicrobia bacterium UBA4286. Classification (GTDB taxonomy): domain Bacteria; phylum Verrucomicrobiota; class Kiritimatiellia; order RFP12; family UBA1067; genus UBA1067. The sequence goes on from DGVK01000040.1 coordinate 172, forward strand.
CGTGGGCGGGGATAAAGCCGCTGCCCGCCGTGGTGAACCCGGTCTTGCGCGAGCCGTCGCCGGACGTGATCTCCCTGCGCGGCGAATGGGATTTCGTCGCGCAGCCGAAGGCGTTTCCGCGCCGCAGTCTCCACACGAGGGTGCCTTTCGCCAAAGCAGATGAAACGACGCCCCGCGACCGCATGTTCAGCGTGGACACGCCATGGTCGGAGGCGCGTAAAATCGGCGTGCCTGGCGCGTGGGAGGCGCAAGGCGTGGGGAAGAGCGGCATGGGGGTGCCGTGGGATCCGCTGTGGGATTCAAGCCCCAAGAAACTGCGCCACGTCTACATCGGCGAGGGTTGGTACCGCAGGAGCGTCGAGGTGCCGCGCGCGTGGGCCGGGAAGAAGGTGTGGCTTAAAATCGGCGGTGTCAAGTCGCAGGGCTGGTTCTGGATCGACAGGCATCCCGTCGCGTGGGTCGATACCTACTGCGGCACATACAAGTATGACATCACCCCTTTCGTGAAGCCGGGCGAGACCTGCCGCATCACCGTATGCGTCAACAACAGGCTGCCGTCGCGCAAAGGCCTTATGAGCAACGTCCACCGCTGGGGCGGCATCTACCGTGATATCGAGCTGGAGGCGACTCCCGCCGTGCGCATCGACGACGCATGGGCGCGCGGCGACTTCGACGCGCGCGAAGCCGAGGTGCACGTGACGGTCGCGGGGGCGCTCCAGGGCGCGTCCGCCGCCGCGACGGTGCGCGCGACCGTCGACGGCGAAACGGTCGAGAGTGCGGCCCGCGCGGACGGAGAGACGATTCTGCGCCTGCCGCTCAGGAATTTCCGCGCGTGGTCGCCGGAGCATCCCAACCTCTACACCGGCGTAGTGCAGCTTGTCGTGGGCGGCGAGACGGTCCAGACCCTGCGCGAACGTTTCGGCGTGAGAAAGTTCGAGGTTCGCGGCGACGCCTTTTACCTCAACGGCCACCCGTACTTTCTGCGCGGATTCGGCGACGACAGCGTGTATCCTATAACGGGCCTTCCGCCGGCCGACCGTGCCGTCCACCTCGCCCATCTCCTGCAGGCGCGCGCGGCGGGCTTCAACTTCGTGCGCCTCCACACCCACTGCGAGGTTCCCGAATATTTCGAGGCGGCGGACGAGGCGGGGATTCTCGTGCAGGCCGAGCTTCCCTACTACACCGACATCCCGACGGAGGCATTTGCATTCGACCCTCTGCGCGACCTCGGGGAGCTCTACGGGCATTACCGCCGCTACACGTCGTTCGCCGTCTACTGCGGCGGCAACGAGGGCAGGCTCGGCCCGTACGTCGAGAAGGAGATGTATGCGTTCGTGAAGCGCCACGACCCCGACCGCCTCGTGCTCCACCAGGATGGCGACCGCCCCGAATGGCTCGTGCACGACGACGAGGAGGGGTGCAACGACCCGGGAAACTCCGACTACGACTCCGGCCCGCGCAACGTGTGGCCGCGCGGTTCGTTCGCGCCGTCGCGTCCGTTCGTATGCCATGAATACCTCAACCTCTGCGTGAAGCAGGATACGCGGCTCGAAGGGCTGTATACCGGCGCGTGGCTCGCGCCCGACCCGCGCGCGGAACGCCTCGAATGGCTTGCCGCGCGCGGACTCGACGCCGCGTGGGGCGACGCCCTGCAGAACTCCCAGCACGCGCTTCAGGGTGTGTACCAGAAGCGCGGCATCGAGAGCGCCAGGAAAGATCCTTTCTGCGACGGCTATTGCTTCTGGACGGCGGTGGATGTGGTCGTCGCGAACGGGAAGATACATTCCGCACAGGGCCTTTTCGATCCGTTCTGGCAGGAGAAGCAGGGAGGGCTTTCGACCGCGCGCTTTGCCGCGTTCAACGGCACAAGCGCAGTACTCGCCGACTTCGCGCCAGACTGTCCGGTGGCAGAATCGGGCGAGACCCGCATGGCGCGGTTTTTCTTCGCGAACTACGACGGCGCGCCGAAAACCGCCGCCGTGCTTCGCTGGTCGCTCGTTGCGAACGGCAGGACGCTTGCCGGAGGCTCGGAGCCCCTCGCCGACATTCCAGAAGGAAACGCGCGTTGCGTGGCGGACGTAGCGATCGCCATGCCCCGGGTCGCGAAGGCGGTGAAGGCGGTTTTGCGCGCCGAGATCGACGGCACGGCGAACGAGTGGGAGTTCTGGGTGTTCCCGAGGCGTGGAAGACGCGACGGTTCGCACATCGCGGCGGAGGCTTCTCTGCTGCCCCGGCTCGCGCGGCTCTACGACGGCGTTGCGGACGCGTCCTCGCCCGCCGCCGCATCCCGACGCGTCGTCGTCGCGCCGTACGGTTCGGCGGCTGCGGCGGACGCGCTCGCGCGCGGACGGCGCGTGCTTACGATATCCGGCGGCGACGGGAAGCCCAACGTGTCGCTAGGCTGGTGGTCCATGGGCAGGCAGGTGGGCACGGCGCTCTCCAAAACAAGCGCGGCGCTCGCCGGCCTGCCGCACGAAGGGGTCATGACGCCGCTCTTGTTCAGAATCGTCAGAGAGGGGGCGCTTCCGCTTTCGCGAAGAGAGCTGGACGTCTCGACGCCTGTGATCGTCGGCGAGGGGAAGGACGACTGCTACCTCTATCTAGGCGAGGTGAAATGCGTCGGGGGGCGCCACATCGCGGCGTTCGGCCTGGACCTGCTCGGCGGCACGCCCGAAGGGACGGCGCTTTTGGACGGCATATTGGATGCGCTCGGCGCCGAGCGCGCAAATGGTGTGACATCCGGACATGGAAGAAGCAAATAGAAACCGCAGACGATGCGCGAGGGAGCCGCTTGTCGTGGTGGCGCTGCCTTTCGCCTGCCGTGAAGGGGTGGACGAATACAACGGCGTGATGCGCCATCTGCGCGAAAGCGGCGAGAAGTGGGATCTTCGCATCATACGCCACTCGTTCGGACTGGAGCTTTTCGACGGCTTTCCGATCGAGTGCGTGGACGGCGTGTTATGCGGGGCCGACACCCGTCCGCACATATCCGGATACGAGCAGTTTTTCGATGAAGAGGTTCTGCGGTTTCTGGTTTCGCGCCGCGTTCCGGCAGTCGGTATAGACCTCCCGGTGGATTACCGCCGCTACGCGCGGCGCGGGGCGAAATGCGCTTTCGTGTCGCTGGACTCCGAGGCCATAGGGCGCAAGGCCGCCCGGCACCTCGCGGAAATCGGCAACTACGAATCGTTCGGCTTCGTCGGCGCCTTCGCCGACCGCGCATGGTCCCGCGACAGGGGGGCGTTCTTCGCGCGCGAGCTGCGCCTCCTCGGCCGCCGCAACGTCCGCATATTCCATGGCGACGCGAAAAGGCAGAGGGATGAACTGCTCGCATGGCTGAGGAAGCTGCCGAAACCGGCGGCCGTGTTCGCGTCGAACGACCATTGCGCCGACGCCGTCCTGCGCGTCTGCGCGGAAGGCGGAGTGCGCGTGCCGGACGATCTGGCGGTCCTTGGCGTTGACGACGACCCGATTTTCTGCATCCACACGCGGCCTTCACTCTCCAGCATCCAGCCCGATTTCGAGAGCGAGGGGCATCTCGCCGCCAAGACGCTGGCGTTGCTGATGGATGGCGGGCGGGTCCCGGCCCATCAACTGGTGGGCGGCTCCATCACGGTGACGGACAGGATGTCCACCGCGCCATGCGCGCCGTCGGGCAAGTTGGTGAGACGGGCGGACGAAATCATCTTCGAGCGGGCCTGCCGCGGGTTGAACTCCGAGATTCTTGCCGGGATGCTCGGCATATCGCGCCGGCTTCTGGACTTGAGATACCGGCAGATAAACGGCATGTCTGTGAGGGAGGCCATTGAGAACGCCCGCATGGCGCACGCGCAGACGCTGCTTTCGACGTCCCGCCTCTCCCACCGCGAAATCGCGCGTTCTTGCGGCTACAGCTCGGAGTCCTACATGGAGCACGTCTTCGTCAAGCGCTTCGGCAAGACCATGAGCGAATACCGCAGCATGGGCGCTCAGAGGACGGTCCCGCGCTAGCCGGGGCGGCGAGACGGAAGGATGTCCGCTGCCGCACTGCCGAAAAACGCAGATAGATTTTGCCTGAAAACTTCACGCCGTAATGCTACAATTTATGTTGTGCGGGGATTGTCCCGCGACATAACAAAGGAGCTAAACCACGATGAAAGCACTATTGAGAGCAGTCGGAGCGTTGTGCGCTGCGTTTGGTCTGGCGCTGTCCGCTTCGGCGGCGAAAACATACACGTGGACGGCCGACGGAAACGCAATCGGTTCGGCCGCCTATGTAAAGATATTCGACGACGTCGGCGCGTTCACCGGCCGCCTCCGCCTCGTCGGTTTCTCGACTGCCGAAGGCGAGTACACCGTAACGTCGAACAGAGTTCATGTATTGGCGAGTACAGGCGGCAAAGCCAACGGACTGCCTTCAGAAGCCTATACCTACCAGATGTCGGCTGGCGCGCGCTTCGACGGCACCACGACGAAGTCCATCCGCGTGCAGCTTGCGCAGCCGGCTAACTCCTACGCCCTCTACGCGCGAATCACGGCCGTGGCGACGGCTACGGGCGACCATACGGATGTTCCCGATCTGCGCGTCGCCATAAAGGACGAACATACCGTTGAAGGCACGAACTCGGAAGCAGCCGCCGACCTCCTCGCGAACGCCGTCACGAAGATCGTGGTGGGCGTCGCGAACGATACAATCGCCTACTGGCCGTTCGGCGAGAATGGCTTCAGCGATGTTTCCGGCAATGGGCACGACCTCGAGGGCGTCAATGTCACGGCAGGCGACGCAGCCTACATGTCGCTTAATAACGGCCGCACCGACCAGTATTTGAAGACCGTTTCCGCGCTTGATCTTTCTAAGGAAAACGCCGTCACGTTCGAGTGTTGGTGCAGACAGACGGCGCACCCTGCCAGCACCTATAATATCGTTTTCGCTTCTGAAACTCCGGCGGACGGAACCGGCGGATTCGTCCTCTACAACGCTGGGCAGTACCAGGCGCAGATGCGTGTGGCATCGGACGGGTGGCAGCTTGATTATACGCCCGATACCGGCTTTGCCGATGGGATGTGGCATCATGTCGCCTATGTGTTGGATCGTTCGAGGACAGACCAGTTTTCCTGTCGTCTCTATATCGACGGAGTGCGGCAGACCGGTACGGGCAGGACCGGAAGCGTCACATACGACATGCCCGTACCCGCCATTTTCAACAGTCTGTTCATGATTGGCGGCGGCGCAGCGTATTCGTCCGGAATCAACTATTACCGCGGCTACATCGACGACGTGCGCATCAGCCGAGGCGTGGTTGCGCCTGAAGACTTCCTCAAATATCCGACTGTCGGCAAGAAGATGCGCGCCGATGATGGTAAGCTGCCGGTAGTCGCCTACTGGCCGTTCGGCGGCAAGCGTGGCAGGGATGCTACCGGCAACGGCTTCGATCTTACGATGTCCGGAAGTGTTCCAATGGTTTCCGGTACGCCCAAGGTTGATTATGACGTCAAAAATTCATGGAAGGGGGACTTCAAGTGCACAAACCTTCCGTTCTCGGTTTTCTCCAAGGCCGGTGTGACGATTGAGTTCTTTGCAAGGACTGGTTCGGGCGATACTTCTGCGTCGAATATCCTTACGCTTTCGCCCGATAGTTACTATTATAATCACGCAGGGGCGTTCCGCATCGGACCACATTCGAAATACGGAGGCACCAAGTCCATGACGGCTACGGTTTGTTGCAAGGATAATAATAGCGGATTTGTTGATGCCCACACTACAGAAACAGAATTTGGCGCTCTCAATGACGACAAGTGGCGGCATTTTGCGGTTGTTTACGATCCGTCGAAGGTCGGGAATGGCATTTGGCGGCTCTATGTTGATGGTGTGGAGACATACAACAAAGCCGATGTTGCAGATCAGGGCGCTATCGCGTTTTTGGATACTGTGTTGTATTTCCAACGCATAAACTACAATAATTCCATCAGTTCGGGATATGTGGGATGGTTTGACGACGTTCGCATCACGGCGGGTGCGCTGACGCCAGACCAGTTCATGGCGGGCTTCTCTGCGGGTTCGACTGTGGCGCTGTATCGCTTTGACAAGGAGACGCTCGAAGACCAGTCCGGCAATGGCAATAATCTGATTCACATGCGCACAGAGGCGAACGTTGCCGAACCAGTTTTTGGGAATGCAGGTTACCCCGATAGCGGGACAGGTCTTGTTCTTACCGGTGCAAATGGCACGAAGGAGTGGGTGAAGTCGTCCGTTCCTTTCGATTTCTCTGAATCTAAAATGGTTACTGTCGAAGTCGACTACAACAGCAAGAATCCGGCTTCCCGCGGAGAAGGTTTTTACGTGATGGCTGCGACAGAAAACATAGCGTCTCGTGGTGGATTTGTTGTGTACCGAACGGGGGATACCTTGCAGGCGCAGCACAGGAAGAATGATGGAAGTTCCTGGCTATCTGTATACTCCCAAAACATGGGGACGCTTACCGCAAATGGTTATAATCGCGGACGTTATTCGGTCAATGCGCGTAATTCCGAGCGAGTCTATTATAACCTTTGTGTTGACGGGACGTCAAAGCCGGCCAGTGCAGCCAATGATTACGGTTCTTTGGGTTCCCATGTGCTTTGCTTTGGTCACAGCCCGACATATGGAGGGGATGACGATACCAAACGATATCTTACTGGCAAGATACTGCGCATTGCCGTCTCCGATATCGCATTGGAGCCGGCGGACTACGTGCTCGACAACCTTGTCATGGACGAGACGAAGCGGACGCTGGCGTACTGGGATTTCAGAAGTTTCAGCGGCCTCAACGTGTCGAATGGCGCAACGCGCGGCGGCGGACTGATGCTGGATGGAACGACTTCCGCAGCTACGACGAATCTTACTCTTTCGGCGCTGACGCAGGCGACGGTCGAGTGCTTCGTGAACTTCGGCGCGACGCCCACCTCGGGGACGATATTCAGTCTCGGCAGCGGCGCAGGCTCGTTCGCCGTTTCAAGCGATGCGGAGGCCGGTACGCTCGCGGGCAAGTTCATCCCATACGACCATCTGGCGGCATCCAACGGCGGCGTTGCCGCGCTTGCTCCTCTCGCAGGCAAGAAAGACTGGCACCACGTGGCGCTCGTCATCGACCGCACGAAGCCCGGCGCCGACGCCGTGAGGTTCTACGTCGACTACGAGCGGGCCATGCCTGCCGGTCGCGCATGGGACAAGGCGGCGACGATTCTAGACGGCGCGCTCGCAGTCGGCACCGGCTTCACGGGCCGCATCGACGATTTGCGCGTCAGCGCGGGTGCGCTTGAGCCAAGCGAGTTCATGCAGGAACGCACCGAGAGCGTGGACGGCATGCTGATCATAGTCCGGTAGGCGTCTCGCATTTCACATGAAAAGATTGTTGATATTGACGTTGCTCGTCTCCGCCACGGCGGCGATGGCGGATATGGGCGCGTGGAAGGCGCCTACGTGGCAGTCGTTCATCACGGAGTCTGGCGCGGCGGCGAAGATTCTGGGCGGCACCTGTCCCGGCCACTCGCAGGGTATGTGCGCGACATCCAACGCGTTCTTCTTCTCCTTCCACAACCAGATCGTGAAGACCGACTGGAGAGGGCGGTTTCTGAAGCGCACGGAGGTCGTGCCGCACGGCGGCGACATCTGTCACTGGAACGGCCGCGTGTATGTCGGCGCGTGGGAGCCGGCGGCGAAGAAGGGCGAGAAGGGCTGCACCGCCATACGGGTGTATGACGCCGAGACGCTGGAGCCGGTCAAGGAGCGGCGGATGCTCGAGTGGCAGAACGCAGCCGACGGCATAACGTGCCTCGACGGCGTGATCATCCTCGGCATGGGCATGAAGGACTGGGGCGGCTCCGACCAGGGGCACTCCAACTACTACGGCAGGTTCGACGCCGAGACGCTGGAGCCGATAGGCGCGCCGTTCCTTGTCGATCACGGAGAGGAATCGACCTGCGGCGCGCAGAACATCACGACCGACGGCAAGTACATCTACTCCTGCTACTACACGTCCGACGAGGCTGCGGGGACGCCGAACTTCATCGTGTACGACAAAGACTTCAACGTCGTGGCCAAACACCGCTTCGGCTGGACGCACGGCGTGGACGTCGTCCCAGGCGGGCGCGACGGGGCGGTCCGCTTCGCCTGGGCGCTGACGCTCAACAACAACTGGGACAAGGATTCCCCGATCGTTTCACAGGTGCTCGTGAGGTTCGCCGAGCTGAAAGACGGCAAGATAGACGACATCTCCAAGTACATCTGGTTCAAGAAGCAGATGCCGCGCTGATTATGAAATACATTGAGGAACATGATCTGCAAATCGCCGGGCCTTCGCTTTCCCGCAGGGCGTTTCTTGGCGGGGCGGCCGCGGCGGCGGCTTTCGCGCCGTCGGGATGCCTGCCGCGGAGATCCGGCGGCGACAGGCTCAAGGTCGGAGTGGTTTCGGACGTGCATATCCTCGTGCAGAACGACTCAATGCATGGCGACATCTACTTCGAGAAGGCCCTGCGCTGGTTCGACGCGCGAAAGGCCGACGCGGTGCTGCTGTGCGGCGACATCGCGGACTGCGGACTCGTGGCGGAGCTGGAATACGCCGCCGAGATATGGTACAGGGTGTTCCCAGGCGGGAAGCGCTCCGACGGCCGGTCGATAGAGCAGCTCTTCCATCTCGGCGACCACGACCTGGGCGGCTTTGCGCACAAGTATCCGTGGGCGAAGTCGTCTTCGAAGGATCCCGACGCGCCCAACCACGCGCTGGTGGACGAGGACGTCGCGGCGGTATGGGAAAGGCTGTTCCACGAAAAGTGGGCGCCGATCCAGGTGAAGAAGGTGAAGGGATACACGTTCGTGCTGGCGCATCATCCGCGCAACATGGCCAGCGGCACGGCGATACCGGGGCTTGCGGAAGCGCTCGACGCGGCGGACGACGATCCGTCCAGGCCGCTGTTCGTCTCGATGCACAGGCCGGTGCACGGCACGCTGCCGGAGTGGGATCCCAAGAGCCTGGCGAACGACGCCAACCACAGGGCGCTCGCAAGGCACCCGAACGCGATAGCCTTCTTCGGCCACGCCCACCGCAACTGCGCCGACGACCTGAATCTATGGCAGGGCGAATACACCGCGCTGCACGTGCCGTCCACAAGCTACTGCGGCACGCGCGGCGGACGCGAAAACTCGTTCTCGCCCGGGAACAAGGCGGACAAGGCCCGCCCGCAGCAGATGGACAGGGTGGACTGCACTTCGTCCAACCAGGCGCTTTTCATGACGGTCGGCGACGATCGAATTGAGATAGAGCGGCGGGACATCCGTCACGACGCGCCCATGGGCGACGACTGGACGATACCTCTGCCGTGCCCAGACGGGTCGTGCTCCGCCGAAGAGCGCAGACCGTATTCCTCCGCGCCGGAATTTCCTGAGGGGGCCGCCGTGGCCGTCTCGGGGCGCGTGGGCAGGAACCGCGCCAAGGAGGAGACGGCGCAGGTCGTCGTCGCCTTTCCGCCGGCGCATTCGCGCGCCGGACGTCCGCGCGCGTTCGACTACGAGGTCGCCGCCAGCGCGGAAGGTTTCAAGCTCGTCCGGCGGGTGTTCTCGTCCAGGGCGTACTGGAGCGAAGATTTCGAGAAGGAACCTTCCTCGTGCGTGTTCGCCCGGCACGAACTGCCGCTGGACAGGCCGGTGAGGTTCAGCGTGCGCCCGGCGAACTCCTTCGGCACGCACGGCGGCGCCCTGCTTGGCTCCGAGTGGAGCGCCCGCGGCGGAATGCGCTGGTATCGCGGAATGCTGCACATGCACACCCACTGGTCCGACGGGCGCGCCCTGCCGGAACAGGCCGTCGCCGCCTACAAAGACGCCGGCTACGACTTCATCGCCATCTCGGACCACAACCGCTTCCAGGACGACCCCGACAAGTGGATGCCGGTAGGCGACGGCACTGAGAAAGGCTGGCCGCCCAAGGCGGTGCATCCCGACTGCTTCAAGGCGTATGTCGAGCGCTTCGGGCGGGGCAACGTCCGCGAGCGTGACGGGCGGACGGAAGTGCGCCTCACGACGTATCAGGAGCTCAAGAAGCGGTTCGACGAGCCGGAGAAGTTCCTTTTGCTGCCGGGCGTGGAAATCACGACCGACGCCAAAGCGACCGGCGTCACGCACGCGATGCACATGAACGTGATCGGCATCGACGACATAATCGATCGGGCGAAGAAGGCGAAGCTCATCGAGGGCTGCCCGAAGCACACCGTCTCGTCCATCATCCGCGAGACGCGCGAAATGAGCGAGGCGCTCGCCAAGAAGCGCGGGCGCGACTGCATTTGCATGGTGAACCATCCGAACTGGCTCTTCTACGACGTGTTCGCGAAGGACTTGATCGACAACCCGGAGGTCCGCTACTTCGAGGTGTGCAACAACGGTTCTGAATGGCCGGTGCCGGACGAACTGGACGGCGAATGGTATTGCGACCATCTCTGGGACGCCGTGCTCGCCTACCGCATGACGCACGGCCAGCAGCCGCTCTACGGTTTCGGGTGCGATGACTCGCACTTCTATCCGGGCACGGGCCTGGAGTTCGCGGCGTTCGGCGACGCGTACATAATGGTGCTTTCCGAGTCGCTCACCCAGGAGGCGCTGTTCGCGGCGATCCGCGCCGGCAGATTCTACGCGGCGTCCCAGCTGGACCTTGAAGACGTCCTGTTCGACCGCGAGACGGGAACGCTCACGGTGTCGGTCCCGGCGATAGAGGACGTGGCGTGCAAGATACGCTTCATCGCCACGAAGAAGGGCGCGCGGCTCGATCCCGTGCGCTACGTGGATATTCCCGCCACGGCCGAACACATGAACCGTTCGCGCAAGGTGCCGATCTACGACGAGCGCATAGGCGCGACGGCCAGGCTCGTAGAGGGGAAAAGGGGGCGGCGGCTCGAGGCGTCCTACACGCTCGCGGCGGACGACCTCTACGTCCGCGCCAGAGTTGAGACGGACGCCCCGACCAAGTTCAAGCGCGAGCGCTGCCTGCATCCTGCGCACCACACCGCATGGACGCAGCCGTACGCAAAGGAGGCGGAATGAGGTGTGCTTTTCTGGCGGCGTGGCTTTCCGCCGCGTGGTTGGCCTGCGCCGGTCCGTTCGACGCGGAGTTCGCGCGCATAAGGGCGGTGGCGGACGCCACGTGCGCCGTCACCGAAGTCTCGCTCCGCCTGAAGTCCGACCCGAAGGGCAAGGACCCGCTGGATGCGTGGCGGGCGGAGGCGAAGGAGGACGTTTCGGCGACAGACGCGTTCGTGCGCGTAGAGTTCACGCTCGCGCCGGAGCGCGGCAGCGACATAAAGTGCCGCGCCATGCTGCCCCTGCCCGGCAGATGGGACGGCCGGTTCTGGGGCCAGGGCAACAGCGGCCGCGCCGGCTCCCTCCCGGACCTTGACGCATACGTCGCGATGGGCACGGCCGCCGCGACGACCGATCTGGGCACAACGGTCGCGAGCAAGAAATACCTCGACAAATCCCTGCCGTGGTCGGAGGCCTCCCTGCGGGACTTCAACTGGCGAGCGACGCACCTGATGACGGTTTACGGCAAGCGCATCGTCGAGGCTTTCTACGGCGCTCCCGCCCGCCACGCCTATTTCAACGGCGGTTCGACCGGCGGGCGCCAGGGCATGAGCGAGGCGATCCGTTTCCCGGGCGACTACGACGGCATAATAGCCGCCCTGCCCGACAATAGCGCGGCGGTGAGCGAAATCGCGCTGTGGCATCTCTGGCGGCAGACGCACGACGACGACGGGCGGGCCGTCTTCACGAAGGAAGACTTCGCGGCGCTTGCCGCCGCCGCCATAGAGTTCAGGGCGAAGACAGACCCGAAGCCTTACGCGGGCCATGTCATCGCGGACGGACGTTTCACGGAGGAAGAAATCGACGGCTTCATCGCCCTCGCCGGGGCGAAGCGCCCTGCGCTCGCCGAAGGCGACAGGCCCGCGCGCCTCAAGGCGCTGTATGTGCCGCTCATCCACGACGGGCGATGCTACTTCACCGGCTTCGCCCCAGGCACCGACCACGGCGCCAACTACAATTGGGGCAGCCTCCTTTCCATGCCGCACTTCCTCGCGGGCAAGGGCTTTCCGCAGTCGCGCTGGAAGGATGTCGGCTTCGAGCAGGTGGACATGTATCTCAGGGAGGCGGCGCCGGAGCTCAACGCCTGCTCGACGGATCTGGCCGCGTTCGCGGCGCACGGCGGCAAGATAATCATGACTGCCGGGTGGGAAGACCAGACGATCCCTCCCGGGCCGATAGTCGATTACTACGAGCGCGTGTGCAGGGACAACGGCGGACTCGCCGACGTCTCGCGCTTCATGCGGCTTTTCTGCATACCAGGCTGCGCGCACGGCGGCGGCCGCGGGCGGATCATGACCGGTTCGCCGTCCGGCCGCCAGGTGAAGGATCTGCTCGTCGCATGGTGCGAAGAGGGCGTCGCGCCGGAAAGGCTGGACGTCAAGTGGCGCGTCGGCGGCATCGACATGCCGGTCGCGCCGTATCCGTGGCTTTACCGCCAGGACGACGGCGGCCGCTGGGTTCGCGAGGAGCGCCGCCGTTGCGAGCCGACGATCCACCCTTCGTGTCTCGCCACGAAGAAGAACCCGGCGTCCGGCGCGCACGTGGTGCAGACCGGCTCCATCGCCGAGGGCGGCTTTGGCGCGGCGACGGCGGAGACTCTTACGCGCGACGGGTGCGGCACACTTCTCAATCTCTTTCACGGCAAATGGACTGCCGATAAGGTGCGGGCCGTCGGCGAGCACTGCCGCAGGCACGGCTGCACATTCACGATGGACGAGATGTTCAACCGCTGGAGCGGCGACTGGAAGAAGGAGTATGCGCCGCAGAAGGACGCCATCTTCGCCGTGCTAGGCGAATACGCCGACGTGTGCGCCGGCACGCAGCACTACAGCGAGTCTGGCGGGCTCATGTTCTACTGGCATCCAAAGAACGCGATGTACCATGGTGCGCCGTCGCCGCGCATCCCGCGCGGCGGCAGTTCGCTCGCGCAGGCCTACGCCGCGACGTGCGGACAGGCGCGGGCCGATCTCGCGCAGGCCAAGGCCGCCGGCCTGCCGCCGCCCTTCTTCTCCATAGAATGCGCGTTCGGCTTCGCGCCGTATCTTATTCGCGCCGGATACGACCGCGTAGATCTCGAAGTGGTGTATTCCGACGAACTGGAGCGCGCCTACGCCGGCGTCAAGACGGCGTCGGAGGCGTTCGGGCGCAAGAGCTTCGGCGCGGATATGGCGATGGACTGGTATGGCGGCATGCAAAGCGACGGTTTGTGGGAGGCGCGCTGGCGCACCTCCCTGTACCACGCCTGGCTGCGCGGCGCGGACCCGATCTACAACGAGCACGGACTGATGGGCCTGGCGAGCCACGGCCGCGACTTCGGGCACGACGACCCGGTGGCCGTGCGCTACCGCAAGACGCTTGCCGGTTTCACGGCCTGGTGCAGGGCGCATCCGCGCGCCGACGGCTATCCGCTCGCGGCGGTCGGCGCGATACAGGGGCGCTTCGACGGCTACGTCGGGATGTTCCAGACCCATCTTTTCGGGCAGCGGACCAACGACGCATTCCGCGTGACGGAGGCCGACCGCACGGCCTGGCGGCTCTTCGACGGGCTTTACCGCCGTCGCGGCTGGCAGGAGCGCGACAGCTGGGGCGACGCCGACTTTTCGGGGAATCCGCCTCTGGGCGCGGCGAGCATCCTGCCTTTCGACGCGCCCGCCGGAGAGTTCGCGAAATACAGGCTTCTATTCTTCCTCGGGCGCAACGTGATGGACGATGCGCTATACCGCAAGCTGGTGGACTATGTGAAGGGTGGCGGGACGCTGATGCTCGCGTCGAGCCACCTCGCGGCTCAGGACGACCCTGCCGGAGCCTTCGTGCCCTACAACGGCGGCGACTGGTCGGAACTCGCGGGCGTGCGGATCGACGCGACTAAGAAGTGGCATCTGCCGCACGGCCTGAAGTTTGTGAAGAACCCCGGGCCCGGCTGGCGCTTCCAGCCGCTGACCAACGTCTGGGACCCGGACTTCATAGAGGGCGGCTTCGACCTGCCCTGTCTGGAGGCGACCACCGCCGTGCCGTTCGCCGTCGCGTCCGACAACTTCGTAGAAAAGCATCTGGACGAATGCAAGGGCGTCGGCTTCGTGAACGAGCTGGGCAAAGGGCGCGTCGTATTTCTCGCGTCGCTCGATTCTCCGGGCGCGTTCGGCGTGCGCAAACTCTATTCCTTCCTGATGGCGAAAGCGCTGGAGGCCGTCGGCGCCGACGTCTGGCCGAAGGTGGAATGCGCCGACACCGTCCGCTGGAGCGTCTATCCGGACGGCACGGTCTATCTGCTGAACACTGAAGCGCACCTTTCGCAGGAGGCCGTGCTGCGGCGCTCCCCGGCGGGAGCCGGGAAGACGGTTCGCCTCGCGCCCGGTGAACTTGGGATAATGCCACAATGACCGCCGTCGCTTTGATGCTTGCCGCCGCCGCATGGATTGCATATCCGGGCGACTATGCGCTCTGGCGCGGAAACGATCTGCAGGCTCGCCGCATCGAGTTTGGCGGCAGGGGCTATCCCGTCTTCTGGGCGTCGTACGCGCCGCATCCGCTCGTAGAGTTCCGGCGGGACGTGGACCTCAAGACTGCGGAGACTGTGGATATCGCTTGTGAAGGTGTCTGCCGGATAAAGGCTCTCGGTCTGCCGCCGCTGCAGGGCGTCTCGTCGAACAAGTTCACCTTCCCTGCCGGCAGATACACGATTTCAGCTCGCGTCTATTCACAAGGCGCACCGCCGTCAATATATATAAACGGCCCGACGGTGAAGACGGATTCGTTGTGGCGCGCCGACTGGCGCATGGAGGCCGCGTGGCTGCCTGGCGAGACGCCGCCGCCCGCCGAGTCGATCGAGGGATCCATACACGACCGGCCGTCCGGCATGGCGCTCGCCACACGCCATGCAGGGCCGGTGTCGATTCGGCGCACCCGCGCAAACCATCTTGTCGCCGACTTCGGCCGCGAGGTCTTCGGCTTCTTGAAACTTGAGGCCGTGAAAGGCTCGGGGCGTGTGCGCGTCATCTACGGGGAAAGCGAGCCCGAGGCGCTGTGCGAAGATTTCGACGGACCGGACCAGTGGGAATACGTCGACGTAGAGCCGGGGCCGGAGCATCGCCTCGCGGTGTCGCGCGGCTGGCGTTATGTGCAGGTTATACCGGACGCGGGAGTCTCTGTGGAAGGGGTGTCGATGGACGAGGAGCTCTGCTCGCTGTCGCGCGCGGGGGCGTTTCGATGCTCAGACGAACGCCTGAACCGCATATGGGAGGTTTCGGCCCGCACGCTGGAGCTTACTTCGCGCGAGCTTTATATAGAGGGGGCGAAGCGCGACCGCTGGACTTGGAGCGGCGACGCCCGGCAGAGCTATCTGATGGGCTACTACCTTTTCGGGGAAACACGCATAGCGCGCGATACGTTGTTCTACCAGCGCGGCGGCGATCCGGTGGTGATGCATATAAACCGGATCATGGATTATACTTTCTATTGGGTCATGTCTGTGCGTGAATACTACCTCTACACGGGCGACCGTCTCTTTCTTGAGCAGGTCTACGACAGGATGGTCTCACTCATGGATTTTGCAATCGCGCGGCTGGACGGCAACGGCCGCCCGCACGACATGCCGGGCGACTGGGTGTTCATCGACTGGGCACCTGAGAAACTGCACAACACGGGCGGTGTGACGAGTTTCGAGCAGATGCTGCTCGTAGAGGCGCTTGAAACGATGGCAGAGGTGTGCGGCGTGGTCGGGCGCGGCGATGCGGCGCTCTGGCGCGAGAGGGCGGCGAAGTTGCGGGCGGAGGTGGTGCCGCTCTTCTGGAATCCTTCAAAGGGTGCGCTCATGCACCTCTTGAAGGACGACGGCACTCTTGACGACCAGCTCACGCGATATTCCAACATGTTCGGCCTGGCGTGGGGGTATTTCAACGGCGCACAGCGTGAATCTGTCCTCGAAAACGTCATCTTCAACGATGCCGTCATGCGTATACAAACGCCTTATATGCGTTTCTACGAACTGGAGGCGCTTTGCTGCCTTGGGATGAACGACCGTGTTCTGACCGAGGTTCGCGACTACTGGGGCGGGATGCTTGACGAGGGCGCGACGAGTTTTTGGGAACTGTACACGCCTGCGGAGAAGGGCGAGGCGAAGTACGCCATGTACGGCAGGCGGTTCGGCAAATCGCTCTGCCATGCGTGGGGGGCGGGCCCTGTTTACCTGTTCGGCCGGTACGTGCTCGGCGTGGAACCGGTGAAGCCGGGCTATGCGGAATATCTGGTAACGCCCAATCCCGGCGGTCTTACGTGGGTGGAAGGAACCGTCCCCACTCCGCACGGGCCTGTGAAAGTATCCGTGCACGATGGCGTCGCCAACGCGACCGGCCCGGCCGGGTGCAAAGGCGTTCTTCGCTGGCGTGGGCGTTCAATCCTCGTGCCGGCAGCCCCGTAGCAACCCTCGCCGTTGTGCGCGCACTGCGAATATGGTATAATTTCTTCAATGGTTTCCAATGCAAGAGGGTCTGGCGGCCTGACGGCGTATCTTTCGCCGTTTGCCGCCTTTGCGCTGTCCGTCGGCTGCAGCGTCGGGTGGGGGGCGTTTGTCATGCCCGGCACGATATTTCTGCCTGGCGCGGGTCCGCTCGGCACCCTCCTTGGAATCGCGCTCGGCGCCGCGCTCATGCTGGTCATAGGCATGAACTACCACTACCTCATGCAACGCTACCCCGACGCGGGCGGCGCGTATGCCTACGTCTCGCGAATCTGCAACCACGACCACGGTTTTCTCTGCGCGTGGTTCCTCGTCCTCGCCTATGTTGCCGTCGTGTGGGCGAATGCGTCGGCCTTCTGCCTCATAGGGCGCAATCTGCTGGACGGGCTTTTTCAGGCGGGCGGTCACTACTCTGTCGCCGGTTATGACGTCTACACGGGAGAGATAGCCGTCACGCTTGCCGCTCTCGCGGCTCTCGCGCTCGTATGTCTTGGCGGCAGGCGCCTTGCCTCGCGCATCAACACGCTGCTCGCCGTGGTGCTCCTGGCGGGGATAGCCGCCGGGCTGGCCGCCGTGTTCGCGGCATGTCCGGACGCGACGGCGAAGGCTTTCACGCCCCTCTTCGCCGAAGGGACGGGCAGGGCTGCGCAGGTCTTCGGGATTCTCGCTCTCGCGCCGTGGGCGTTCGTGGGGTTTGAATCCATCTCGCACTCTGTCGAAGAGTTCAACTTCAACCGCCGCCGGACGATCTGGATTCTGGCTGCGGCGCTTGCGGCGGGCGCTTTCTGCTACATCGGCCTCACGGTCATCGCGGCTTCGACGGTTCCGCCGGGATGCTCCGGCTGGAACGACTATGTCGCGCGCCTCGGAGAATACGACGGCGTAGAGGGGCTGCCTGTATTCTACGCGGTGGAGAACGCCATGGGGCGCTACGGCGCGGAGATTCTCTGCTTCGCTACGTTCGCCGCGATAGCGACGGGGCTTATCGGCAATCTCATCGCCGCGAGCCGTCTTCTCTACGCCATGTCGCGCGACGGGATCATGCCGCAATGGTTCTCGCGTCTTTCGGCGGACGGCGCGCCGCGAAGCGCGATGCTTTTCATCGTGGCGCTTTCGCTCTTCGTGCCGTTCGTCGGGCGCACGGCCATAGGCTGGATCGTGGATGTGACGACGATCGGCGCATGCGTCGCCTACGGCTATGTATCCTACTGTGCGTTCGCCCGGGCGAGGACCGAGGGGCGCAGACTTGTCATGGCGAGCGGCGCGGCGGGGCTCGCGGCGTCGGCGGCGTTCACGGTCTATTTCCTCGTTCCCAACCTGTGGTCGCTCGGCGCGTTCGCGCCCGAGTCGTATCTCGTGCTGGCTGCATGGAGCATCGCAGGCGTCCTCTGCTTCCGCCGCGTCATCGGCATGGACCGCGAACACCGTTTCGGAAAGACAACCGTGACGTGGCTTGTGATGATATTCCTTATATTCTTCACCTCGCTCACGTGGGTGAAGCAGGCGACCCACCGCGTCGCGGGCGAGGTGATGCAGCGCATAGGCGACTTTTACGCCGGCGGCGGCCAGGGCGCGGGAAGCGCGGGCGAGGGCGACTTCATCGGGCGGCAGATGTCGTACGTGGGCGATGCGCTGATGCGCTACAGTCTGGTGCAGATGGTGCTCGTGCTGCTGGCGCTCGTCGTCATGTTCAGCATCTACCGCCATCTTTCGCGGCGCGAGCGCAGGGCCGAGATGAGCCGCGTGCGCGCCGAGGCGAGAAGCAGGGCCAAAAGCACGTTCCTCTCCAACATGAGCCATGACATACGCACCCCCATGAACGCCATAGTCGGCTACACCGCTCTCGCTGAACGCGCCGGGACGACGATGGAGCAGATGCGCGCCTACCTCGCGAAGATAGGCGCGGCGAGCGACCACCTGCTCGCGCTCATCAACGACATTCTGGAGATGAGCCGCATAGAATCCGGCCGGATGGAGCTCGACCCGTCCGCCGTGGACATTGCGGCTCTTGTGCGCGGGGTCTACGACATGTTCCTGACGCAGATGGAATCGAAGGGGGTCGCCTTCTCGCTGGACGCCGGGAGGCTCGTCCACCGCCATGTGATGTGCGACGGCAACCGCCTCAACCGTGTTCTCCTGAACCTCGTGGGGAACGCCATGAAGTTCACGCCGCCCGGCGGGACGGTGGAACTCGCCCTGGCCGAGACGGGTTGCGAGGGCGGTCGCGCCGGATACGAGCTGCGCGTGAAGGACAGCGGTATAGGCATGAGCCCCGAGTTCGCCGCGCACGTCTTCGACGCGTTCACGCGCGAGCGCACGGCCACTGTGAACAGCATAGAGGGCACGGGGCTGGGAATGGCGATCGCGAAGAATCTCGTCGAGCTCATGGGCGGCACGATAAAGGTCGATACAGAGCGCGGGAAGGGGACCGAGTTCATAATCGCGGTTGATTTCGATGTCGCGCCCGAACCCGTCGCCGGGAGTGATGCTTCAGAGAAGGGCGCCGCGCAGGAGATCGACTTCTCGGGCATGAAGATCCTTCTCGCCGATGACAACGAGATAAACCGCGAGATAGCGTCGGCGCTTCTCTCCGACGCAGGGTTTGAAGTGGATACCGCCGAGAACGGCAAGGTCGCCGTCGAAAAGGTCGCGGGCGGCGGGCCGCGAAGGTACGACGCCGTCGTCATGGACGTGCGCATGCCGGTGATGGGCGGCTACGAGGCGGCGCGCGCGATAAGGGCGCTCGGCGTGGAAGGCGTGGGCGACGTGCCTATAGTGGCGCTGTCGGCGAATGCGCTGGAGGACGATGTAAAGGCCGCGCTCGCGGCGGGGATGGACGCACATGTCGCGAAGCCGGTGCGCGCGCAGGTTCTCATGGAGACGCTTTCGAAAGTCATCGCTTCGCGACGTGCAGGCGGTTCGGCGGCAAACGGCAGAACGGAGGAAAAAGATGCAGAATGAACTTCTCGACACCTTGGCGCAGAAGGGCTGCGCGATAAGCGAGATGCTCGCCGAAACCTTCATGGGCAAGGAGGACTTTTACGTGCGGATGCTCCGCAAGCTGCCTGCGAACACGAGCATGGACCGCCTCAAGGCGGCGCTTGACGCGAACAGCGCGCAGAGGGTTTTCGACGCTTCGCACGAGCTCAAGGGCCTTTATTCCACGCTCGGTCTTTCGCCGCTGTGGAAGATATGCAACAGGATCGTCGAGACGACGCGGACGGGTTCGATGGACGGCGTCGCGGCGGATGTCGAGGCGCTTGCGCGGATGCACGCAGAATACGTGGCGCTCGTTTCGGCGCAGCGATGACGATTTGAAGGGGAGACGGAAATGCTTCAGCACAAGGAGTTCGAGGGTTACAGGGTTCTCGTCGCCGAGGACGAGGAGATAACACGCGAGGTGACGGCGGCGCTTGTCGAGGAGCTGGGCGCGAAGTGCGAGACGGTCTGCGACGGCGCGGCGCTCATAGAGCGGCTCAACGCGCCGGGGGGCGACGAGATCGACCTCGTGCTCACCGACATCAACATGCCGCGCAAGAACGGTATCGAGGCGTGCGCCGAGTTCAGGGCGTCGGCCCACCCGAAGGCGAAGACGCTGCCGTTCCTCGGCATGTCGTCCGATACGAACAGAGCCCTTTTCGACAGGGCGATCTCGGCCGGCATGAACGGCATGACGATGAAGCCGGTCTCCCGCGCGGCGCTTTATTCGCATTTCACGCTCACTCTCAAGGACAACCGCGCGAACGCGGTGTTCTGCGAGCGCGTCCAGCAGGCGCTCGACGCGGCGAAGGCCAAAAGCTACTTCTTCTCGACCGTGAGTCACGACATCCGCACGCCGCTCAACGCGATCATCGGCTTCTCGCAGATGCTCAAGATGGGCTTCAGCACGCGCGAGGAGCAGGACCAGGCGCTCGACTCGATCATGCTCAGCGGCAAGACGCTTCTGCAGCTCATTAACGACATTCTCGACCTCTCCAAGCTGGAGAGCGGCCGGGTCGCGCTGGCCAACGAGCCGACCGACTGCGCGAAACTTCTGAGCGAGATCGTCGATTCGTTCAAGATCGCCCAAAAGAAGCCGGGTGTCGAACTGCGCTGCAAGGCGGGCGGCCTCCCCCAGCTCGACATCGACCCGCACCGTCTGCGCCAGATGGCGTTCAACTTCTTCGCGAACGGAGTGAAATACACCGAGCGCGGCTTCGTCGAGCTGCGCGCGTCGTTCGAGCCGGGGGCTGACGGCAAAGACGGGACCTTCCTCCTTGAAGTCGAGGACACAGGCTGCGGAATAAGCGAGGAGGACCAGAAGCGCATCGACTCGCCCTACACGCAGGTCGGGAGCAAGCTCGCGCGCAACGGCGGGACTGGTCTCGGGCTCGCGATATGCCGTCAGCTCGCGGGCGCGATGGGCGGCGTCATGTCGCTCAAGTCCAAGCTCGGCGCGGGCACGACATTCAGCGTGAGGATCCCCCACGTCAAGGTCGCGGGCGGCTTTTCGCAGGTCTTGGCGCCCGCGCCCGCCGGGGAGAACGAGCCGGAGAAAAAGGAAATATCGTGCGTCATGGTGGTCGACGATTCAAAGGTGAACATCCTCGTTTTGAAGGCGATGCTCGCGCGGATCGGAATGGTGGACATCGAGACGGCTATGGACGGCGAGGAGGCCTACGCCAAGCTTACCGACCCTGCCGCGCCGCGTGTGGATCTCGTGCTTACCGACATGTGGATGCCGAAGATGAACGGCGAGGCGCTCGTGCGCGCGATCAGGGCGAATCCGAAACTTGCGGACATGCCCGTGTACGCGGTAACGGCCGACGTCGAGATACAGAAGACCTACAAGAGCATGGGCTTCACAGGCATATTCCTTAAGCCTGTCACGATCGAGATGCTCAAAAACGCGGCACCTTTCGCCGGCAGGGGGAAGTAGTCTTATGGACGCTCTCAATGCTACGGACGTCTGCCGCGCTTATGGACCGCGGAAGGTTCTGGACGGGTTCTGCCTCACGCTCGCGCCGGGCGAGTTCGCCGCGTTGATGGGGCCGAGCGGCAGCGGGAAGTCCACCTTTCTGAACATCGCGGCCGGGCTTGCGCGTGCCGATTCGGGCAGGGTAGAGATCGGCGGCGCGGACGTCACGGCGATGGGCGACGGCGCGGCGACGAGATTCCGCCGCCGGCATGTCGGCGTGGTCTTCCAGGCGTACAATCTGCTCGAAGCGTACACGGTCGAGGAGAATATCGTCATGCCTGTCCGTCTGGACCGCGCCAGGGTAGACCGCGCGCGCCTTGCGCGCCTTGTCGAGGCGCTCGGGCTCGGCGGTCTCGAAAAGCGGCACCCCGCCGGGCTTTCGGGCGGCGAGCGCCAGCGTGTCGCGATCGCGCGCGCGCTGTTCGCGAAGCCGGATGTCATACTCGCCGACGAGCCGACGGGCAATCTCGACATGAAGTCCGCGCGCGAAATATGCGCGCTCATGAAATCTCTCAATGAAACGGAACACTGCGCGATGCTGCTTGTGACGCACGACCCAGTCGTCGCGGCGAACGCGGGGACGGTTCATTTCCTGCGCGACGGGCGCGTGGCCGAATCGTTCGCGCCGTGCGGCGACCCCGCCGAAGTGTCGCGCCGCTACCTCGCCGCCTTCGCTGCGAAGCCGGTCGACCCCGCCGGAAAGGACTTTCAATGATTCTTGGAAAGAGAAAACCGTGGATTCGCGACGTGCTCGACCTGTGCACGATAACCGTGGCCTGCGCCGCCTACGCCGCCGCGTGGTCTGCGTTCATCCTCCCTTACGGACTGCTGACGGGCGGCGTGACCGGTTTGTCGAACCTTCTTTTCTACGCGTTCAAGATCCCGGTCGCCGTTTCGTATCTTGCAATCAACGCGATCCTTTACGTCGCGGCGCTCAAGTTCCTCGGCTGGAGGTTTCTCGCCAAGACGATATTCGCGACGGCGGTGCTCACGGTCTTCGTCGGGATCGGCCAGTCGCTCGTGACCGACCCGCAGACGGGCGAGCTTGTGAAGCTTTTGGGCGACGAGAAGTTCATGGCGCTCTTCATAGGGTGTGTCGTTTGCGGCGCGGCGGTGGCGACGATGTTCAACACGAGCGGCAGCAGCGGCGGGACCGACATCGTGGCCGCGATCGTCAACAAGTATTTCCAGATATCCATCGGCTCGGTTCTGATGGCGCTCGACCTTCTCGTGATAGCGAGCGTCATGTTCATGCCTTCGTTCGGCGCGCCGATAGAACGGCTGCGCTTCGTGGCGTTCAGCCTGTGCGCGATGACGTTGGAGTGTGCCGTGATAAACCACGTGCTCGCGATGTCGCGCAGGTCGGTTCAGTTCATGATATATTCGCGTCAGCACGAGCGGCTCGCGAAGGAGATTTCGCGCGTGACCGGCCACACGATGACGATCCTCGACGGCCACGGCTGGTATACAGGCCGTGACATAAAGGTCATATGCATCCTGGCGCGCATGCGCGAGAGCGCGATCATCTTCGCGATAATCCGCCGGGTCGATCCCGCCGCGTTCGTGAGCCAGAGCCGCGTGATAGGTGTCTACGGCGACGGCTTCGACGCGCTTTCGCGCAAGACGCCTTCCCGTGCCTGACCGCGCGCCCCGATTCCGTCACGAGCGCACACGCAGTCACAAGCGCGCCGCTATTCGCGCCAGTATTCGTCGATCCACGCCGTCGGCTTGCAGGTGAGATGCGGCTTGACCGGCTTGTCGTATTTGAGGTAATAGCCCTCCTGCGCCTGCGGGAGGTCGGGCTGGCCGTGGAACGCCACGATCGACGCGCCCTTCGGCGGACGCCACGGCGCGAAAATCTTGTTGAGCGGGAACAGCGGCACAAGATGGCGTTTGAACGAACAGACCCATTCGTCCGGCCACCAGTTCACCCTCCCCGTGCGGCGCATGGCGTAGGTCTGGAACTTCTGCGAGCCGCGAAGGAATCTGTGCCGCTGGGAGTAGTCGTCCTTCTCGGCGATGAACGCGTCGTAAACGCCGCCCGACGTCCCTGCGTCGAACCTGAAGCACGACGAATTGCCGATAAGCGGCGTGCGGCGGAACATGGACTTGCGACGCTCGACCCAGTTGCGTATTATGCAGAACTCGCCCGGGCGGTAGTCGAAAAAGCGGTCGAGCGGCCCGGTCACGAGAAGGTCGATGTCGAGAAACAGCGTCGGGCCCTGAAGATCGGCGAACCCGTTGCGGAAGAAGCACAGCTTGACGAAGATATTCGGCCAGTCGCGCGCCAGCACCTTCGGGTCCTCGGGGATCGGAACGGCCTCAATTCCCTCGGCGAGGCCGCTTGCGTCGTCCGTCGCGCAGACAAATCTGAACGGACGCTTCAAGTTGCGCTTCACGCCCGCGTAAAGGCGGTTGACGTAATGCGGTCCGTAGTAGTCGCCCCATTTGAGGCAGAGGACGTTAACCGGAGCTATGCCAATGTCGACCGGCTTCTGGCGCGTGGAGACTTCTTCGCAGATTGCGTTCTGGCGGCGGTAGCGCTTGAACCTGCGGTGAAGCTTGAGCCTCACGAGCTCCGGCGAGAGCGCGTCCAGGGCGAGAAGGGTTCGTGAGGCCGGTTCGAAGTCGGTTATCCTCAGGCGGAAGTGTCCGTTGGCGCACCACTGCACAAGAATGTTCTGCGGATCGTAGAACCTTATCGCGTCGTGCGCGAGATCCTCTTCGAGGCTGTCGAACGCCGCGAGCATGCGCCCGTGGGTCAGATGGTCCGCCGAGCGCCATTCCTCGTGGAACTTTCTCAGCGGGGAGCCGTCGGCGTTTCTTAGAAGATTCTCGATTATGCACCATCCTCTCTTCGGCAGGTGAACGGCCTCGACCTGCGACGGGAAAGCGGCCATCAGATTCTCGGGAAGGCGCTTCTTGAGCATGTTCCAGTAGAGCGCTTCCTGGCAGCACGTATTGCGGCGCCTGTCATGGCGGCAGGCGGTGATCTCCTTCACGACTGTCGGCGCGAGCGGCTTGAAAGGCATGTCGGACGGGCGTTTTCCTTCGGCGATCTCCTCGTCGCTGCGGTAGCACTTGACGCAAAACAGACCGCCAGGCAGCGCGTAGCAGGCGCGCCGCGAGCCCATGCCCAGACGTTCGAGGCTCCCTGCGGCGAGCATGGCGTCGATTTCATCCGCCGACGGCCGCTCTATAGCTTCTTCAAAGTTCATGCTGCATATTATACCATAATATCTTCTCGTACGTACGCCCCCGCCCCAAGCCACACCCTTATCCCGGATTTTCGCTG
>DGVK01000183.1 GCA_002395905.1 Verrucomicrobia bacterium UBA4286
GCGACCACCAGGAGTGCTACGCCGAAGTCGGCTCACAGGCGATCAGCTACACGACGGGTGTCCCGGCGATGATCGGTGCGAAGATGTTCCTTGAAGGAAAGTGGACAGAGAAGGGCGTTCACACATGCGAGGAGTTCAATCCCGATCCTTTCATGGCGGAGCTTAACGTTCAGGGCCTGCCGTGGAAGGAGACGTTCGATCCGGTGAAAGTTGATTGATGCCTCGCTACATCATAGACGAATGCGCCCTGAGGCGCAACCTTGAAATCCTGAAGGGCGTCTCCGACAGGACAGGCGTTAAGATCCTCCTTGCGCAGAAGGCGTTCTCGTGCGCGGCGGTGTATCCTCTTTGCGCGAAGTATCTTGCCGGAACCACGGCAAGTTCGCTCTTCGAGGCGAAGCACGGCCACGACATGTTCGGCGGCGAAACGCATGTTTTCGCGCCTGCGTTCGCGCCGGAGGAGATCGACGAACTGCTGGGGCTTGTCGATCACATCGTCTTCAACTCTCCGCGCCAGGTGGCGCTTTACGGTGAAAAAGCCCGCGGGTGCGGCGTCTCTGCAGGTCTTAGGGTCAATCCCGAAGTGTCCGTCGCGACGACGGCGGCGTACGATCCGTGCAGGCCCGGTTCGCGTCTCGGCGTGACTCGCGCCGCCATCGATGCGCAGCCTGCCGGGGCGCGGCTTGCGGAGATGATCGACGGACTTCACTTCCACTGTCTCTGCGAGCAGGGGGTCGAGGAGCTGAAGAAGGTGCTTGCAGGATTCGAGGAGAGGTTCGGCGATATTCTGTCCGATATGAAGTGGGTGAACATGGGTGGCGGTCATCATATAACACGTTGCGGCTATGATGTGGACGGTCTCGTGGAACTGCTTGACGGCTTTCGCGCAAGGCATCCAAATCTTGAGGTCTACCTTGAGCCAGGCGAGGCCGTCGCGCTCGACTCCGGCACGCTCGAGGCGCGCATTCTTGAGATTCAGCCGTCTGGCGCGAACGGCGTCGCCAACGCCATTCTAGACGCGAGCGCGGCCTGCCATATGCCTGACGTCATCGAGATGCCGTATACGCCGCGCGTGACGGGCGCGGTGACGGTCTCGCCGGGCTGCGCTGCAGCGCAGCCGTTCACATACAGTTTCGGCGGCCCGACCTGCCTTGCCGGCGACGTGATCGGGACTTACTCGTTCGACCACCCTCTTGCCGAAGGTGATGTCGTTGTCTTTGAGGACATGGCTATATATTCAATGGTGAAGAACAATACTTTCAACGGCGTCAATCTGCCGCAGATAGCGCTGAGGCGCGAAGACGGCACGATCGAGACGCTGCGCTCGTTCGGCTATGACGACTTTGCATGCCGCCTCGGATAGGCGATTCGGACAAGGAGACTGATTATGAGTTTTTTCAAGGCGTATGACATGAGAGGACGCTACGGCGTCGATTTCAATGACGAGTTGGTCGGAAAGATAGGTGCGGCTCTGCCGAAGGTTGTCGGCGGCGTGCGCTGGCTCGTAGGACGCGACGTGCGCACGAGTTCACCCGCTGTGCGCAATGCGCTCGTCGGCGGTCTCGCGTCGTCCGGCGCAGAGGTTACAGACCTCGGGCTATGCACGACGCCGATGGTATATTTCTTCACCGCAGAGGACGGCTTTGACGGTTCTGTCATGGTGACGGCGTCGCACAACCCTGCAGAAGACAACGGCCTTAAAGTTTCAAAGAAGACGTCTCTGCCTGTAGGTTATGCCGACGGACTGAACGAAGTCGAGCGCATTGTCGCGGCGGAAGGTTTCGTGCCGGTCTGCGAGGCGTCTGCAAAAGTCCTGCCGGACGCGCTCGCGCGCTATGTCGCGTGGCAGAGGAAGGCCGTGAACGACTCGCTTCTCGCGGGGTTAAAGTATGCGGTCGACTGCTCGAACGGCATGGCGTCGATCCTTGCACGCGACCTCTTCCCCGGCGCGACGCTCCTCAACGACTCGCCCGACGGTACATTCCCCGCTCACAGTCCGAACCCGTTGAAGGCTGAAGCGCGCGAGCAGATCGCGTCGGTTGTCCGCAGAGATGGTCTGGACTTCGGTGTGATTTTCGACGGCGACGCCGACAGATGCATGTTCGTCGACGAGCGCGGTGAATTCGTGCAGCCCGACTATCTCATACCGATCGTCGCGAGGGCAACGGCGCGTGCGGCAGAGGCGCGCGGAGAATCAAGAGCGGGATGCAAAGTGATCCACGATGTCCGCACAAGCCGCGGCGCTACAGAGGTCTTGAGAGAAGACGGTTTCGAGCCGGTGATGGTTCCTGTGGGGCATGCGTTCGCCAAACCGGCGCTGCGCAGATGCGGCGCGCTTTGCGGCGGCGAACTCGCCGGGCATTACTATTTCGCCGAATTCTTCGGGTGCGATTCGGGCGTTCTTGCGGCACGTCGCATCATCGCCGAGGCGGTGCGCGCGAAGGCGCTCGGCATGACCTTTTCGCAGATGATGTCGCCGATATCAGACCGCTATGCAAATTCGGGCGAGATGAACTTTCGTGTCGAAGACAAAGACGCCGCGATTGCGCGCGCGCTCAAGATCGCCGGGGAGCGGCTGCCTGTGCAGGTGGCGCGCACGGATATGGATGGCGTGAGAATCGACTTTGCAGAGGGCTGGTTCAATATTCGAAAGTCCAACACAGAGCCGTATCTGCGGCTTGTGGCGGAGTGCGACAGCGCGGCGCGGCTTGAAGAGTGGACGGGGCTTCTCAAAGAGGTTATCGAGGGCTAGACTATGACAATCGACTTCCATGTTCATTCCACTGCGAGCGACGGGACGTTTTCGCCGGCCATGCTGGCCGAGAAGGCGAGGGGCTTCGCAGCGTTCGCGCTCACCGACCATGACAATATGGACGGCGTCGCAGAATGCCGCGAGGCGTGCGCGAGAGCGGGCGTTCCGTTCGTCGCAGGAATAGAGCTTTCCATCGAGCCGGGAGAAGGCTTTGACAAGTTCCATCTTCTCGGCCTCGGCGTCGACCCGTCGAATGAAAAACTTAAACGCTTCCTGCGTCGCATACTCGACGGAAGAAACGCGCGCAACGCGACGATACAGGAGAACTTCCGCCGGCTCGGGATAGAAATGACCGGTATTGAGGCTTATGCGCACGGAGAGGTTCTGGCGCGGCCCCACTTCGCACGGTGGCTCATGGAGCACGGCTATGCCAAAAGCGTCATGGAGGCCTTCGAACGTTATCTGCTGCCTGATTCGCCGGCAGAGACGCGCTGCTACGAGGAACGCTGGCATCCGGCGCAGGCCGACGCATTCGCGGCGGTGCACGGCGCGGGAGGACTGTGCGTAATGGCCCATCCTAAATACTGGCGCCGCACATGGAAGACGACCGGGCCTGACTACGCAGACGCAGAGCGCGAGCTTGCGCGACTCAAGGAGGCGGGGCTCGACGGACTTGAATCGCTCTACCAGGCGAACACGTCCAGCGAAGACGTCGAATTCACGCGAATCGCGTCAAAGCTCGGTCTTCTCGCTACGGCAGGCAGCGATTTCCACGGTTCAAACAAGCCGACGATACCTCTTGGGATGGAAGTTTCGGAGTCTTTCGCCCGCCCTGTTCTCGCCGCGCTTTCGCGTTGAAGTGCGCAGTCGGGAAGAAATGTGGTATAATATACACTTCACGACAAAAAGGCAACGAAGATAAGAGGAACAAATGAAGAAGTTTCTTAGTGCGAATGAAGCCGTCGCGCACGCCGCGGCGCAGGCAGGTTGTGCAGTGGCGTCTGCGTATCCAGGGACGCCCTCTACGGAGATTCTGGAGAACATAGCGAAGTTCAAGGACACCGTGAAGTGCGAGTGGGCCGTGAACGAGAAGGTCGCGATGGAAACCGCAATCGGTGCATCGATGGCCGGCGGCCGCGCGCTTACAGCGATGAAGCACGTAGGGCTAAACGTTGCGATGGATCCGTTGATGACCTTTACATACGTCGGAGCCACCGGCGGAATGGTGATCGTCTCGGCCGACGACCCCGGTATGCATTCGTCGCAGAACGAGCAGGACAACAGGAACATCGCCAAGTTCGCGCGTGCGCCGCTCTTCGAGCCGTCCGACAGCCAGGAGGCCTACGACATGACGCTCGCCGCATTCGAGGCGTCCGAGAAGTTCCACGTTCCGGCGTTCATCCGCCTTACTACGCGCACGAGTCATTCGAGCTCGCTCGTGGAGCTTGGCGATTTCAATCCGAAGCCGCGCGAACTAATCCCCTACGAGAAGAACATACGCCAGCGTCTGCCGGTTCCAATGTTCGCGCGCGGTCACCGTATCGCCGCGCAGGAGCGCACGGCCGCGATGGAGGCAGCGAGCGTCGCTTCGCCGCACAACCGCATGGAGAAGGGGCGCACGGACCTCGGCTTTGTGACGAGCGCGGTCGCCTACCAGTATGTAAAGGAGATATTCCCGGAATATTCGATTCTCAAGCTCGGCTGGACGAATCCGCTACCCAGGGCGCTTGTCGCCGATTTCGCAAAGAGCGTCGAGAGACTCGTCGTCGTTGAAGAGCTCGATCCGTTCCTTGAAGAGCAGGTGAAGGCGATGGGAATCAAGGTCGCGGAGCACAAGACCGAGCTCAACATGCTTGAACTCAACGCCGACCGTCTGCAGAATCTGCGGCACGAGCTCGTCGGTGATGTTCCAGAGGCGAAGAGCACCGCCATCGACGCGACGCTTCCGACAAGGCCGCCTGTGCTCTGCGCAGGGTGCGGGCACCGCGGGGTCTTTTATGTGCTGAGCAAACTCGGCGCGACCGTCACGGGCGATATCGGCTGCTACACGCTCGGCGCATTTCCTCCGCTCAACGCGATGGATACGACGATCTGCATGGGTGCGTCGATAGGCAACGCCGCCGGCATGAAGAAAGCGGGTATGAAGGGCCGTATCTGTGCGGTGCTCGGCGACTCCACATTCTTCCACAGCGGCATGACCGGTATTCTTTCGGCGCTCTACAACGGGACGCCCGTCACTACCGTCGTGCTCGACAACCGCATAACGGCGATGACCGGCCATCAGGACAATCCTGGAACAGGGAAAACTCTCGCCGGCGACCCTGCACCTGTGACGGAGATAGGCGACATAGCAAGGGCGATGGGATATAAGAAGGTCGTCAAAGTGTCGGCCGACGATCTCGGCGGGCTTGAGAAGGTTCTCAAGGACGCGATGGACGGCGACGAGG
>DGVK01000027.1 GCA_002395905.1 Verrucomicrobia bacterium UBA4286
TGTTAATATCGTCAGACCTTTTTGTGCAAAAGGTCAGACCTTTTCACATAAAATGTCTGACCTTAAACACTTCTCCCCCGCAGTCCACGGATGCCGACCCTGTGGCCATTCAACGTTTGCCCCCGGGGGCAATGGTAAAAACCCCGGGCAAGGCCTGGGCTAAGTCTGGGCAGGACGTGGCCAGACCATGAGAAGCGCAAGAGACGCGAGAGGCGCGAGGAGGGCGAACCCGCCCTTGTCCCTCGCGCCTCTCTTGCGCCATCAACCCGTGCTGCGCTTTACCGGACGATGAGCATCAAGCCCTGGGGCTCGTTCGTCACCTCGACAGTCTCGGGCTTGCCATCGACCTCGGCGCCGAAGACTGAGTAAACCGGCGTGACGGTATATGTATCAGGGGTCTTGCTGCGATGCCATGCGACTTCAAGCGAACCATCCGTTCCGCCTTCGACCGCCTTGCCGTTCTGCTTCCACTTGTAGGAGATCGCTCCTGCCGCTTTAGCCTTAAGTGTTACAGACTTTGAACAGGCCACTGTCTCATCCTTCGGCTCGACAAGCCACTTCTCCGCGCCGTCCACGCCCATGCCGCCGATCGTCGGGTCGGCCACGGACGCGCTGTGCTTCAGCGCGAGCTTGCCGGTCTTGGTGTCGTAGAGCCCCACGCCCTCCGCGCCATTGTACGGCAGGAACTCCGCCGCAGGCTCGGTCGAATCCCCCTCGTAGATGCGCACCGAATAGACGCGCATGGGAATGCCGGCATTCGCCGCCGCGAGCGTTGTATCGACCACCGTGCCATCCGCGCTCGCAAGGCTACCGAAGACGCCCATCGGGAAGGCGCACGTGAGCGAGCCGGGCGACGTGACATTCTTCTTTACGACTTCCACGCCGTCGCGCACGACCCAGCCCTGCGCGTTGGCCATGTCGTACACGAGCTTCATGCGCTCGGTGCCGGGCCACGGGTTCAGGATGTCGGTGTTGTGGCCACCAGAGCCGCCGGAGAAACGGAGCGGGCCAGTGCCGGTCGAGCCTTCGATCCACATGCTCCAGCGCAGGCCCGCTCCGGACGCGAAGTTGCCGCAGATGAAGCCCTTCTTCGGACTCTTGAGCGCCACATCGACCTCTACGCGCGACTGGTTCCCGACCTTGTAGCCGGTGTTGAGCACCTGCGTCCCGTCGCTTTCGACGAACGCGTCCTTCGCCGTGGGGCCGGAAAGCTCGATATTGCCGCCCGCAGCGAAGTTGGCCGTTCCGGCGGAAAGGAACGCGCCCGTGAGCGTGTCGCGGAAACCAGCCTCGCCGTTGCGGACGTAGGGAACGAAGTTCGTCACAAGAACACCTCCCTCGTAGATTTTGAGACCGTAACACTTCATGCCGTAGGCCGGCTCGGCGAAGGCAGAGCCGTTGGAGTCCGCGAAGATCGAGAGCTGAATCGACGACTCCGCCCCTGATGCCGGAGCGGTACCCTCGATGGCGGCATTCGTCGTCGAACCAGTAATGTACCCCCCTTTGTTGTTCACGGCATCGAAAACCCAGGTATGCCGGTTGGTGTCGATCGCGGGGCCAGAGCCGTTGGAAGAGCCACTGTTGAGGAAGAACTGATTCTTTCTGCCGGACGTCCAGACGAGGTAGCGCATCTTCGTCGAACTACCGCCATTCCAACAGCCCATCGGACGGAAGGTGCCGGAGGCGCTGCCAAGCGCGCCATCGAGCTCCACGCGGCTCGTCGCCTTCATCTTGTAGCCGGTGAAGAGACCGACCGCGCCGCTCGTTGCGGTGAGTTGGATGTAGCCATGGCCGACCTCTTCGATGTCGCCGCCATAGGCCAGAGCGGCCGCGCCGGCGCGCGGATCGAGGGCAAAACTGTCCGTCACCGTGTCGCGGAGGCAGGGGACACCGTCGCGCAGAACCGGCACGTAATTGCGCTTGAGGTCATAGTTGCCGGACGTCTCGTTCCATTCGTAGATTTTGCATCCGTAGATGCGAGCCTTGGCAAACTGGCCATTGTCGACAGCCGAGCCGTCCGTGGACATGGAGGAACCGAGCAGGCTCACCGGCCATTTAGCGTTGGCTTCAAACTTCGCGCCGGAAGTCACTTCATTCGTCGTGGCGGCGCCATGCAAGGCGACCTGGAGTTTTCCGGTGTGGCTGTCGATCGAGAGAAACCAGCGCGCGGCCGAAATGTATCTGCCCGAGTTGACGAATTTCTGGTCGCTGCCGACGATGAACTGCATTCCGTTCACGACGCCGGAGTTCCAGAACGCCGTGGCCGTGCCGCATCCGGTGCTCCACGGACCGATCACCATGCCGCCATGTGACACCGAGGCATCACCGTAGTCGCCCGCAAGCCACTTGAAGTCGAGGTCGATGCGGGTCGTCGGCTTGGCGTAGTAGTCGGTGAATATCGTATTTGCCTTTAGCGATTCCACATACGCATCTTCGGCGAAAGCGCCGAAGGAGGCGCTAAGCGCGACTATTGCGGAGATAAGTAGGCGAAATTGCCCCCCCCCCCCTGATTCCGACAAGTTTCAGCATTTTCATGGTTTGCAGTCCTTTGTTGGCTTGTTTACTGTCTGTCGACGCCGAGGCCAGACCGTCCAACCCCAATCGTCACAGTGAAGTATAGCACACATCGGCTGGAGACCGCAAGACATTCTATTCTATATTCTGCAACCGGTCTATTCCACAATGCGCAAGGATTATGGTATACTATGCGCATGAAGGCAAAGGCAAAAAACAAGAGCTGCTGCAATGTGCTGGCGGTGTATTCACTTCAGCATTTCTCGGGGCGCGAACATTTTTCAGGCGTTCTGGACGGAATGGCCGGCACGGGCGACTGGCAGCTGGAGACCATCAGTCCGAACCTGTTTCTCGGGCGGGATGCGCTCGTCAACAGCGAGGGAGAGCCTTACGACGGAATGATAATATCGATGCCCGGCTCGGACGAGGTGATGGAGAAAATCGCGAAGTCGCGCCTGCCGACGGTTCTAGTGGACATCCCCGACCGAACGCTCGCCGCGCGGTACGACGCAGTTTCGTGGGTATGGACGGATAATGCCGACATTGGGCGGCGCGCGGCCCGGCATCTCCTCGAGCACGGCGAATATGCCGCCGCAGGGTATATCCATGAAGTGCCGGACAGGTTCTATTCGCACGAACGCTTGACTGCGTTTCGTCAGACGATGCACGAGAGCGGATGCGAGACATCGGTGTTCTCGCCAGACGGGACCACAACCGCCCGCTACCTCAAAAGCCTGCGCGCATGGCTCAAGGAACTGCCTAAGCCTGCGGCGGTCATGGCGGCCTCCGATATGCGGGCGGCGGATGTCATAAATGCCTGCAGAGCGGAGGGCATCGCCGTCCCCTCGAAGGTCGCCGTGATCGGGGTCGATTGCGATGTCTCGCAGCACGCGAGATGCGGCATGAGCATTTCAAGCGTCATTCTCAACTCCCGCATGATGGGGCGCGAGGCTGTCCGCGAGCTTGAGTTCCTGCTGCGCCATCCAAAGTACAAGGGACGCGTGCGCGAATCGCTCATTCCCGCCAAGGAGATATTCGCCGGCGAATCGACCGCGCGCTCCACCACGTCGGCCAGGCTTGTTGAAACGGCGGTAAAATTCATAAACATGAACTGTACGCGCCCGCTTTCCACGAACGACATCGTCGCATATCTCGGCTGTTCGAGACGGCTCGCGGAACTGCGCTTTTCGCAGATACTCGGCACGACCATCCATGCGGCGATTGCAAAAGCCAGGATGGAGGAGGCCCGCCGGCTGCTGCACAACGGCAAGAGCGTAGACGCTGTGGCCAAAGAGCTGCAGTTTTCGTCCGCCAACCAGTTGTATCAGGCCTACAAGCGCCACTTCGGGTGCACGATACGCAGCGGACGAGGCTTATGCAAGACTGGTGCACCTGGTGGGAGTTGAACCCACACTCCTTGCGGAACTGGAACCTAAATCCAGCGTGTCTGCCATTCCACCACAGGTGCGTTAAACCGTCATTTCCTCGCGGCTTTTTCCAGCTTCTCCTTGTGCGAGAAGAATATCTTCGCCTTGTTCGCGAAAGTCTGCGCCTGCGGGAACGTTCCTCCCGAGACGAGTTTCTGGAAATCCTCCAGTGCGGCACGCTGCTTGCGGTCGAGATTCGCCGGCACTTCAAAAACGATGCGCGCGTCAAGATCGCCCGCGAATCCGCCGCGAAGGTTCGGCACTCCCTTCCCGCGCAGGCGGAACACCTTTCCGTTCGGCGTTCCTGCGGGGATCTTGAGCTGCGCCGCGCCCTCCGGCGTCGGGACTTCGACAGTTCCGCCGAGAGCCGCGAGTATCGGCGAAACGGGTATGTCGACCATGAGGTCCAGCCCGTCGCGCTCGAAAATTTCGCTCTCCCTCACGCCGATGAGGACGTAAAGGTCGCCGTTCTCACCTCCGCGCAGTCCGCCCGCGCCCTTCCCCGCAAGCCTCAGCCGCGAACCGGTGTCGACGCCCGCCGGGATCTTGAGAGATATGTGGGCGGGCGTAGCGACCTGCCCCGCCCCGCGGCAGTGACGGCAGGGCTTTTCAATCATCGAGCCTTCGCCGCCGCACGTCGGGCACGTCTGCCTCACCTGGAACCAGCCGCTCCCGCCTATCACAACACCGCTTCCGTGGCATGTCGTGCACGTGACGCGCCGCGAACCGGCCGCCGAGCCTGTTCCATGACACTCCGGGCACTGTCCGGGGATTGTAAGGTCGATTGTCCGTTCCGACCCGAATATCGCCTCGTCAAAGTCGATGTCGAGCCGGTACGTGAGGTCGTCGCCGCGCTTGGGCGCGTTGGGGTCGGCCTGTCTGCTCTGACGGCGCCCTCCGCCGAAGAAGCTCGAAAAACCGCCCCCTCCTGCACCCGCGCCGCCGAAGAACGAATTGAGAATGTCGTTGAGATCGACGTCCTGGAAGTGCGAGAAATCGCGCCCGAAGTCGAACCCGCCCGGTCCGAAGTCCACGCCCTGGTGTCCGAACTGGTCGTAGCGCTGGCGCTTTTCGGGATTGGAAAGAACCTCGTACGCCTCCGAAACCTCGGTGAATTTCTCCTTCGCCTCGGGGTTGTCGGGATTGCGGTCGGGGTGGTACTTCATCGCAAGCTTGCGATAGGCCGACTTGATCTGGTCGGCAGTGGCGTCCTTGGCGACGCCAAGCACCTCGTAATAGTCTCTTTTCTCAGCCATTTGCTTTGCCCGAACTCACGACGACCTGCGCAGCCCGCAGAAGCCTGTCTCTCAGCATCCACCCGCGCTTCACTTCGTTTGAAACCTTCCCTTCCTCGACCTTGTCGGAAGGAAGCGTCGCGATCGCCTCCATCTTCTCGGGGTCGAGCTCCATGCCGACGGAGTCGAACGGCTCCGCGCCATGGTCCTTGAGCGCCTTGAGAAACGTATCGTAGACGAGCTGCACACCCTTGACAAACTCGTTCTCGGGGTCCTTTGCATTGCCGAGGGCCAGCGCGAGATTGTCGACCGTCGGGAGAATGTCCCGCATAATGTCGGCCTCTGCAAAACGATACGTGTCCTCGCGGTCACGCGCAGTGCGCTTCTTGAAGTTGTCAAAGTCGGCGCGAAGACGTGCGTAAAGATCCTTCCAGTCCGGCTCGGCGGGTTTTTGCGGCTCGTCGGCGGCTGGCGTTTCGGCCTCCTTGGATTCCTCGGCGGGCTTTTCCGGCTCGGCAGGCGTCACGGCCTCCTCGGGCGTTTCGGCCTCGGCGGGCTTTTCCGCCGCGGCCTTCCCGCCCGCCTCGGCGGGCGCCACCTTCTTCTCTTCTGTCTCTGCCATGTCTGTCACCGGTCAAACGCGAATCTGTCCCGACTTTGCGAGCATCTTGGCCTCGACGGACTGTATCTCGGCGAAGCCCTGCGAGCTGTGCGGGTTGAGTCCGTTCGACGCCTCCATGGAGCTGTCGGCCTCGTTGTAGATCGTGGCCTTGAGACCCTTGAGCGACTCGAAGAAGATGTTGCCCTTGTAAAGACCGAGCGTCACCTCGGCCGTCGCCTTGTCGGCCCAGACCTGTATGGCCGCGCGCGCCGCGCGCGTCGCGGGGTCGAACCAGCGCCCATCGTAGATCTGGTCGGCGACGAACTTGGAGAGCTGCTGGAAGAGCAGCGTGGAGCGGCGGTCCATCACGCCCTCATAGATGTACTTGAGGCCCCAGGAGAGGACCTCCATGCCGGGCGCCTCGTAGACGCCGCGGCTCTTCGTGCCGATAATGCGGTTCTCAAGCGCGTGCTTCATGCCGATACCGTTGCGCCCGCCGATCCTGTTCACCTCGACCATCACGTCGTAGGGCGACATCTTCTTGCCGTTGATCGCGACGCAGAGGCCCTTCTCGAACTTGAGCGTTATCTTCTCGATCTTGTTCGGCGCCTTCTCGGGCCACACGCCCATCGTGGGCTTCACGATGCGCATGGAGGTCTCCATCGACTCAAGATCCTCCGCCTCGTGGGAAAGGCCGGCGAGGTTGCCGTCGGTCGAATACTTCTTCTTCGTACCGACGAAAGCGACGATGCCGCGCTTGGCGAGGAACTCCACCATCTGGGTGCGGCCGGGGAACTTCTTGAGAAGGTCGGCGTCGCGCCACGGCGCGTAGACGCCGAACTTGGGATCGATGACGTTGGTGTAGCGCTCGAAGCGCATCTGGTCGTTGCCGCGCCCTGTCGCGCCGTGGACGAGCACCGTGCAGCCGGCCTTCTTCATCGCGGGCAGAAGCTTCTGGACAGTGACGGCGCGGGCGATGCCCGTGGAGTTCCAGTAGCCGCCGTCGTACATCGCCTGGCACTTCACCGTCTCGAAGCAGATGTCGGCCATTTCTTTCGTCACATCGACGATGGTCGTGTCGACGCCCGTGGGCGCCATGCGCTTCTTGATGTCGTTTATATCCTTTTCGTCAGGCTGGCCGACATTGGCCGAGAACGCCTTCACCTTCACGCCCGCATCCTTGAGAACGCAGCAAATCGTCTTTGAGTCGAGCCCGCCCGAAACGCAGACGCCGACCGTCTTGCCCTTGAGATCTTCTAGCTTCATTTCTTTTTCTCCTTACAAGTGACCGTATATTATACCATAAATCCCCCAACCGTGCGCAACGGACGAGGTCTTGCACCCTTATCCCGGATTTTGCTGCTTACTTGCTAGCCTTGCAGTGCTAGCATTGCCTTGCCGTGTCAATATGCGGCTTG
>DGVK01000028.1:0-1267 GCA_002395905.1 Verrucomicrobia bacterium UBA4286
GCGAGGCGTTCGAGTCGCTGAC
Organism: Verrucomicrobia bacterium UBA4286; assembly: GCA_002395905.1. Taxonomy (GTDB): domain Bacteria; phylum Verrucomicrobiota; class Kiritimatiellia; order RFP12; family UBA1067; genus UBA1067. The sequence goes on from DGVK01000028.1 coordinate 23, forward strand.
GAAAACGGCGCAGAGGCTGGGGCGGGAGACGCCCTTCACCGCGCAGCAGGTCGCTGACGCGATGGTCGCGCTTGGTCGAATGGGATTCGACAGGACGGAGATCGAAGCCTCGATCTCCTCCGTTTTGAATTTGAGCCGTGCAACAGGCACGGAACTCGCGGAGTCCGCCGACATCGCGGCGAACTCTATGCGCATCTTCGGGCTTGAGGCATCGAAGATGACGCAGGTGACGGATGTGCTTACGGCGACCGCGAACGGTTCGGCGCAGACTCTTACCGACCTCTTCGAGGGGCTCAAGGTGGCGGGGCCGCAGGCTGCCGCCGCCGGCGAGTCGCTCGAAGAGCTGTGCGCGGCGCTCGGCGTCATGGCGAACATGGGCGTCAAGGGTTCATTGGTTGGCACGGCGCTTCGCAAGGCGTATGTGCAGTTCGCGGACGTCAATGTGCAGAAGACACTCCGCGAGGTCTGGGTCGAGGCGACGGATTCGAGCGGCAACCTCCGCAAGATGGCGGAGGTGATGCGCGACATCGCGGTGGCCACGAAGAAGCTCCCGACTGCCGAGCGGCTCGCCTTCATGAAGGACGTGTTCGACGTTCGCGGAATGATGTCCGGGATGTCGCTCACGAAGGACATCGGCGAGCTGGACGAGTTCCTTGCGAAGCTGAAGGACGTCTCCGGCCAGGCCGATGCGACCGCAAAGGCTATGGACGCGGGGATAGGCGGGTCGTTCCGCCTCTTCCAGTCGGCTGTCGAGGGCGCGATGAACGCGACAGGCGAAGCCCTGAACTCCACCATCAAGCCGATGGTCGAGCGGATAACCGCAGTAATAAACTCTTTCACGAAGTGGATCGAGGCGAACAAGGGACTAGTCACCTCCATTGCGGTGACGGCGGGCTCGATAGCCGCGCTTGGGGCGGCGCTCCTGACGATAGGCACCGTGAACCGTGTGCTTTCGGGCGGCATCGGCGCCATGTCCGGCGTGTTCTCCGCGTTCGCCGGAGTCCAGGCGGCACTTGCGGGCAAGGGCGTACTCGTCCAGGGGGCGTTCTCGCTCATGGCGAGGGCGTTTGCGGACTACAGGAACGCGGCGATACCGGCTATGGTCGGAACATCGCGGCTTCTCGCCGCCCTTAACCTCCCGATAGACAGCCGCGCGAAGCAGATAGCGGCGAGTCTCGTCCTTATGTCGAACGCAGAGGCGGCTGCGGCGGCGAAATCCGCCATCGCCAGCCGCTTCGCGGCGAC
>DGVK01000028.1:1332-15704 GCA_002395905.1 Verrucomicrobia bacterium UBA4286
GCACAGCCGCCATGAAGAGCCTCAATGCGGCCACTATCGCCGCCACGGTGAGCGCGAAAGCCCATGCCGCAGCCGAAACGGTCGGCACAATCGCGGCAAAGGCGGCTACGGCGGCGCACGTGGCGTTCGCGGCGGTCGGACGGGCGTTGACCCTGTCCCACGCGAAAGCCGCGCTGACGGCGGGCGTCGCGGCTACTGCGAACGTCGCCTTGGCCGCGACCACCAAGGTCGTGGCGGCGGGCTACCTCGCGGCGTCCGCAGCGGCGACTGCGTTCTGCGCGATTCCGATCACGTGGGTGCTGATAGGCGTCGTCGCCGCATTGGGCGGTTTATGTGCTTACATGGCATCGGCCACGAAGCACACGGCGAAACTGTCCGACGAGATGGGGAAGCTCCGCGACAAGGGAGACCAGCTCCGTGCGACGGACCAGCTCCGCATGGAGCGGCTCCAGCAGCTCGCGGAGAAGGAGAACCTCTCCAATGCGGAGATGGCGGAGGCGGAAAAACTCGCCGGGCAACTCAAGGGACGCTACGGCGACCTCGGAATCGCAGTCGACCATGCGTCCAAGTCCATCTCGATGGCGGCCGACGCGCAGTCTCGCTTCAACGAGGCGATGAAGGCGCAGTCGATCCACCAGATAGAGGCGGAAATCGACGAAGCGCGGAAGAACATCCGAGAGCTTGGCGAGGAAAACCAGTCGCTCTGCGGCTGGTGGGTCAACGCCTGGCACACGGTCACGTTCAGGATGAACAAGTCCTCCGAGGAGATTGCGAAGAACGGCGAGCGCATCACGGCGGAAATGAAGAAGATTTCCGAGGCGCACAAACGGCTTCAGGCGATACGGGACGGCGACAAGGATGCGTTGACCGGCGGCAAGACCGAACACGAGCAGTTGGAGGAGAAGGTAGAGACGGGTCGGAGCGAGAAACACGCCAGCATGGACGAGGCCGACTCCGCATCGAAGAAAGCCGCCGAAATCGAGAAGCGGCTCATCCGCGAGACGCGGAGCGAACTGGAGAACGAAATCTCGGACATCCGCGAACTTCGCGACGAGTACAAGTCACTCATCCAGACCGTCCTCTCCTACGAAAAGTCGAAGAAGGACAAAGACCTGGAGAAGATAGCCGACCTGGAGGGACGGCTTGCCGAGGCCGACGCCACGGCGGAGCGGCGAATCAAGGCTGCGGAGGAAAAGGCGAAGCGGAAGTTCGACAAGGAGATAGCGGATCTCCAGGAGTCGTTCGACCAGACGGCGGAGGACATCAGCCGCAGGCGCAGCGAGAGTGAGACCGACCGCAAGGTCGAGGACGCCTTGAAGGACGATGCGGCCAAGGGGATGAAACTCCTAAACGACCTCATTTCGCAGTCGAAGATTGCGGCGGCATCCGCCAAGGCGGAGTTCCAGAAGGCAATGGCCGAGTCGACGGCGGACGGAGATGTCTCCGATGACGAGGAGAAGCGAATCCGAAAAGCGCAGGATGCCTACAGCATTGCCGAGGGACTGGTGGACAAGTACGAGGCGAAGCTGCGCAATGCACAGGATGCGACGGCGAAGCAGACTTCGATCGCGAAGCCGCAGGGAACGTTCTACGCCAACGCCGCGCAGTCGCTTCGCGGCAACCAGATGGAGCAGCGGATGCTCACGGCGACGCAGGAGATCGTGAAGCACACGAAGAAAACCGCCGAACTCCTCAAGGATGGAGCGGGCGGCGGCACGACTATGACATTCCAGTAAAGGAGGATTCTATGGCTACGGTAAGAGTCGAGGAGGCGTATTCCGAACGCGACGAGACAATCGACGCGAAGGGAAACGTCACGGAGATCGAGATTCCATACTTTGTGTTCAACGTGGACGACGAGTCGAAGGCGCTCTCCGCCGTCAGATCGAACCACAAGTCGGTGGCGGGCATGTCGCTCGAATCCGTCGAGACGGTCGAGCGCATAAACGACACCACATGGAAGGTCAAGGCGATCTACGAGTCGGACGAGGACGGCGGCGGGGACGACGGCTCCACGGACGACGACGAGGACACGACAGTGTTCGCCTTCGACACCGGCGGCGGCACTAAGCACATCAACCAGTCGCTCAAGACGGACGGGCGCTACCCCAACACCGCTCCGGACTTCGCGGGAGCGATAGGGGTCGACAACGAGGGGAACGTCAACGGCGTGGACGTAACGATGCCAGTCCTCAACTTCACGGAGACGCACACCCTGAACGGAGGACGCGTCACGACCTCGTACAAGAAGACGCTCGCCGCCCTGACGGGGACGGTCAACAGCGGCTCGTTCCGTGGGTTCTCAAGGGGCGAGGTGCTGTTCCTGGGCGCGTCGGGGACGAAGCGGTCGAAGAAGGCCTCCGCCCCCTGGGAGATAACCTACCGCTTCGCTGTCTCGCCCAACCAGGCGGGCCTGCAGGTCGGGGACATCAAGGTGACGCGCAAGTACGGCTGGGACTACCTCTGGGTGCGGTATGCGGACAAGGTCGCCGAGGGAGGCAAGAATGTCGTGAAGAAGCCGGTCGCCGCGTATGTGGAGATGGTCTACCCGGAGGGCGACTTCGGGAACCTCGGACTCGGAAACTAAGGACAGGCTGAACGCAGTTCTGCCATCAAATCTTAAAGGAGGCGTCTATGGAGAAAGTGAGAAGCGGCGAGGCGGTGAACATCAAGGCCGCCACCTGGAACGCCTTTGTGGATGCGGCGAACTGGGTCAAGGATGCGAAGCAGAACAGCGCCGCCAATGGAGTGTCGGCGGGGCTGGACGTGGGGATAGTCCGCATCAAGAACAGCGAGTCGACGCTCTGCCCACGGTTCTCGGCTCTTGTCATCACGGGAGTGTGCGTGAGCGCAGAGACGAACGAGGAGGAGTTCACCTCCTGCCCGCCTGTGTTCGAGGGGCTGAAGATGACCGCGGACCGCGAGGGGAAGCCTTACGCGATCCTGCTTGAGCCGATAGAGGCGGGCGAGATAGGCCGCGCGATGATCCTCGGCGTTACGCCAGCGAAGGTAACCATCAACTCGTCCGACGAAGGCTACGCCGTTCCGAAGGCGGGTTCATCCGAGGGGGCGCTGGAATCCTCGGCGACGGGGACCGCCCGCATCATCTGGCGGGCGGGCGGCGGCGGGGAGCAGTGGTGCGTCCTTCAGCTCGGCGGCGCGGGCGCGGGACAGGGCGAGGACAAGGCGCTGATGTGCAAAGTCGGCGGAGGCACTGCGACGGCGGGCTACACGGTCACCGTCTACCCCAACGGACGCTCCGACGAGGGCGGCGTGGAATACTCCGCGCTCCTCTTCCTGCCGGACGTCGCGCTCGACGCGGACATCCCCGCAGGCACGTGGATCATCGGGCACAAGTCGGCGATGGCGTCGACGGGAGGGAGCGAGACATGAGTTTCCACTACGTGCCCGGACAGTTCCGAATCCCGAAGACGCCGCTTTTCGCCATGCCGGACGGCATCTGGTGCGGGGCGGACGCGGACAGCGGGGTTTTCGCGTTCGAGGCCGGCTACTCCTGGGGCGGGCGGATCATGTCGAGGGAGCTGTGCTACTCGCTTTCCATCGACGGCAGCGTGATGAAGCCGGTGTTCTCGTCCATAAACGGATACATCTACTGGTCGGGGAGCGGCTACGTGTACTACACGCACACCTACGGCTGGGTGTACATGAGCGGGATGTTCCCCGGCTACGAGCCTCTTGAGGACTACGATTCCAAGGACGGCGAAAGGACGTGGACGGGAGACAGGTTCTACACGTTCCACTCCTTCCCGCAGCAGAGCGGCTCTGCCGCGACGCTCACGCCGAGGGGCGCGATACACGACAGCGGACAGGAGAAGGAGCTGACGGTCGTATGGCCGCGCTGGAAGGCGAAGCGGGGCGAGTTCGGCGAGTACGAGCCCGCGGACGGAGCGACGGGGACGAGGTGGCTTGGGCTTCCCCGCTTTCGCGGCGGCGGCGAATACTTCGTCAGGTCGTTCGCAAAGACGAACGGATACTTCACCTACGGGCGCATCCGCAACGCGGACGGCAGGTGGGTCATCGGTGAACCCGGCTCCGACGCCGGCTGGCACGAGGGCTCCGAGCCGTCGCGAGAGGGAACCGTCACGTTCAGGTTCACGAAGAAGGAGGGGTCGGAGGCGCAGGGCAAGGACATCGCCGTGTCGCTCTACGACCACGTCAAGGGCGACGAGCGCTCCAAGGCGTACCTCGGGGAGGTCGCTGTATGGCGGTGATCGAGTACGAGACGCCGGATTCGTGGAGCGCCAAGGGGATGGACTGGAACTCCCCCGACCCGCGCAAGGCCGACTACGTGATGGCGATACGGCAGGCTCTCATGGAGCGCGCCGCCGCAGCGCACGTGTCGCTTTCGCGGGACGTAGTCGCCATCTCGCCCTGGAAGACGGTGTCGCTCAAGGCGGTCTCCGCAGTCGTGCAGGCCATTTCCGACCTCGCACCGCGATTCTTCAACGACAACTTCGCCGACTACAAGGAGGACTGGTCGGACTTCCCGAAGATGTGGACATACCGCGACCTCGTCATGGAGGAAGGATGCGATGTGTACCGCTTCGCGCACTTCGGCAAGCTGCTGGAGAACGGAGGAGAGTGGCTCAGGACGATACGCAACGCGATCGACAGGCTGCACACCGTCCGGTGCACCGTGGCGTGCGGAAAGACATACTCGCGGTCGGGGGCGAAGCACGATCCTCCGTTCGACGAGTCCATAGGCACTGCGATGAGCCTCGCCTTCGGCGACGGAATGCCGTCGGTGTCGGACTTTACGCAGATGCCCACGGACTTCTACGCATGGAGCGGAAACACGCATTGGAAGTGTCCGCAGCCCGTGGAGGAGGGAGAGGAGGATCGCGAAGACAACGTCGACGGCTACTGCGGGTACGCGCAGTCGCGCGCACACAGGATAACGAAGGTGCGCAGCTGGCTCGCCGGACGGGAGCTGGACTTCCGCCTGTATTCCCTCGTCTCCGCGCCCGTCGAGCCGGTCCCGTACTCGCAGGAGCTGGCCACGTCGGTGTTCGATGGCGGCGACGGAGGCCTCAACGAGGGGATGAGCGAAAGCAGAACCCACGTGGACGACCCGCTCGACATGGACTTCACCATCGGAGACATCGACTCCATACCGAAGAACGAGGTGGTGCCGCAGAGCGACTTCGACGACGAGGGACACGCCATCCACCGACGGAGCGCCAAGCGGGGCTACGAGGCGAAGATGTGGGCCTTTCTCGACTACAACTGCCAAAACGGATTCAGATTCAAGGAGGACGACTGATGCAGACGATTACGATGTACCTTCGCGCGGCGAGCGTCAAGGGGACGCTCGTCGACGAGTGGAACCAGCAGGTCTCGTCGCTCCCCGCCCTGACGCGGGGAATGAGGGCGGAGCTGGTGCTGAAGCTTGTGTACTCGAACGGGACGCCTCTCGAAGGGCTCGACGCATACGCCTCGTGGGACTTCGCGGTCGCGAACGACTGGGACACGACCACGACGCCGCAGCTCCGCGTCACGGAGGGGATAACGGTCGAGGGGAACGCCGTGCGCGTCCCGCTCACCGAGACGAATACCGAGGAGCTCATAGCCGCCCTCGGCACGAACGAGTCGGCGACCTTCGGGTGCGAGCTTGCGGGATTCGAGACGGGCGAGACGACACCCGGCTTCCTTTTGCAGTTCGACATCTCCATCCGCAACAGGCGTGCCGACGCGGGGACGGGACGCCCTGCGCCCGTCTCGGACGGCTCGTATACCGCCGCGCAGATACGAGCGCTCTTCGCGGCGAAGATGGCTGTCCAGCTCTCGGACGACGGCGAGACTTGGTACGATGCGGAGATAGACGAAACCGTCCCCGAGACGGCGAAATGGTATCGCTTCAGGAACGCCCTCGTCGGGAACGGCTGGAGCGACCCGCTTCCGCTCATCGCGGGGCCTCGCGGCATAGCGGGGACGATAGAGGTCGGGACGGTCACGACGGGAGCTGCGGGAACGCAGGCGGAGGTGACGAACTCCGGCGACGAACACGACGCCGTCCTCGACTTCAAGATTCCGCAGGGCGCGAGGGGCAACGCGGCGACCGTCCGCGTCGGAAGCGTCGAGATGGTGGCGACCGACGACCCGCCCGAGGTGACGAACTCCGGGACGGCGACAGACGCGGTGTTCAACTTCAAGATCCCGCGCGGCCCGACGGGTGCGACGGGACACGAGGCGTACCTCTATGTCGCATACGCGGAGAACACCGACGGGCGCGGCTTTTCGCTCCTCCCGGCATCGTCCCGCAAGTACAGGGCGGAAATCCAGACGGACGCGCCCATCGACACGCCGACGCTCGCCGACTTCGCGGGCGCGTCGTGGCAGAAGTACATCGGCGACGATTCGACCGTCTATGGGGACGTCCTCGTCGCCGACGCGGACACTTCCGTCGCGCAGGTGTCGCGGATCGTGTTCGAGAACGCATCGATCCGCCGGGGGATCGAGGGCGAGGTAATCGTCCGTTTTAAGGAGGCCGGGGTCACGGTAGACGAGATGAACCGCTACGCGACCATCAACGGGAGGACGCGCCTTTCGCCGTGGACCAACGGCGGCGGCTCGCCGAGCGCGATTCCCGGCCTTGAAGTGTGCGAACCGCAGACGATAGGACTCCTCGCGGAGTTCCCGAACTACTCTTCATTCATGGGATAGCGAAAGAAAAGGAAACACATCATGGCAACAATGCGATACGCAAACATAGACTTCAACGTGGTCTACGTAGACCCCTCGAAGTCCTCGTCGGGCACGGGGGCGACGCCTGCGCAGGCGCTGAACGCCCTGCCGTCCACGGCGGCATCCTTCGCCGACAACACCTGCTACCTCATCCGCCGGACGGCGGAGACGAAGGCGGCGGTAATTCCGAACGGGACAAACTCGTCCATCAAGAACCTTCTGCTTCTCGGAATGCCGAACGCGAGCGACGAGCTGTACGAGCTGATGCCCTCCGAGGCCAAGAGCGCGTGGGGCGGCGACTCGGCGGAATACGCGAACATCCAGTCGACGGCGGCGAGCGGCTCGTTCGCCGCCCCGAACATAAACGTGTTCCTGCTCCACAGGGTCTATCTCTTCCGGGACGGGATCAACGCCGACCAGTACATCCTGAAGTTCAGCTACTCCTCGACGCCCGGAATCGGCTGCTACTCTTTCCAGCACTGCAAATTCGGGTCGCGCGGAATCAACGTCGACAAGTCGTCCTGCACGGGCGCGGTCTCCGCGAGCCGCCTCAAGAGCTACGTGTACATCTACTACGCGAGGATGCTGGACATCCGTTGGTGCGTGATCAACCACAGCGTCTCGGGCAACACGCAGAACCCCTGCGGGTTCTACTGCTACTTCGCGGACATCCTGAACGTCCAGGACGTGGCCGTCAATTCTCCCGTCTGGACGGACTACACGTCGAGCGCCTACCCGCTCTACCTTTCGGGCAACACGCAGAAAGGCGTGGAGTGCATCATAAGGAACGTCACGCAGACCGTCCGAATGAACGGAACATCGGGGACGCACGTCCCGACGCTCCTCTACCTGCAGGGATATGTCCACTGCGCGGTCGAGAACGTGTCTGTTGCAATGGGCGCGGCTCTGGACGGGACGAACCCGACCTCGCTCTCCATCGACTATTCGATGATGTACTTCGGGAGCGTCTACGAGCTTGCGGTCAAAACCGTGTCGGTGAACCTTCCGAACGTGTGGTATGCGAAGTCGCCCGTCCTCGAATTCAACCGCTGCTACTCCGGGAACTATGTGCCGGGGGTGGTGAAGAGGATCGAGGATGTGGACATACGGCTCGCCTCGACCGCCGGCATTGGAGAAGTCTGCACATACGCGAACGCCGCCACTGCGCGAGAGAGCTACTCTGCGGTCGTGATGTCGTTCTCGACATCCGACACGACGATGTACGCGAAAGTCATGGAGGCGACGGGCATAACTGTCAAGTGTCCTCGCGGCAAGGCGCTCTACGCGGAGAACATCCGCCTCACCGACGCGGAGTTCGAGGGGACGGTGGTTCTTTCGGGCACGGAGGCCGACATAAGGTCGATCAAGACGTGGTTCCCCGGCAAGGCGCTTTATGCACAGAACGGGACGCACGCCCGCGTGAGGCTCATGGAGGGGAACCCCTCCAACCCCGACTACGCATACAACGAAGACCCGCTCGTGTTCTCGACGTACTCGGACAACGGCAGCGTTTTCGTGGACGAGGCTAACGCCAGCCTCGCGCCGATGACAACGACGGGCAGCAAGGCCGCGCACATCTACCAGGGAATCGGATGCAACAGCGAGGGCGCGGACGGACACTTCGCGTTCCGATGCGCGAACGGTCTCTGCGACACGTGGAGCGTGAGACGGACTGGCGGAGGCTCGGCCGCGCTGAAGCTCTCGAACAACACCTGCTCGGGCGCGGAGATGATGGTGCTTGGGAGGCGTCCCTTCAACGGAATGCAGCTCACGCCCACGACGACCGGGCGGCACATGCTCAGGGCGCACATCGCGTTCAAGGGCTACGCCTCCGCTGCGGAGCTGTACAGGCATTTCGTAGTCTCGGCGACGGTCAAAGGCAAGGTTTACTACTCGACCCTGAACGGACGCTGGGCGGACGATTCGTCCTCAAGCTGGGTGAACGACAGCAACCTCTCCCAGCTCGTCCTCGAAATGCCGTTCGACATCGCAGAGGTGTCGCCCGTCGACGTCAGGGTGTACTTCTCGTGGTACTCGTCCGGCGGGTTCGTCTATCTCGACCCCGCGATTGAACTGGTGAAAATATGATGAAAGGAGCTCTTTCGATGATTGCGGCATTGATGCAGATGTTCTCCGGCGGCGAGCCACTGAAGGAAGAGACGATTTTCGACATCGAGTTCACGGACGAGCATCTTATAGACGAGGTCTACTGTCAGGTTCAGTTCAACTTCACGCCGCTCGAAGGCAGCGACGCGATTGGGATAGACTGGGGCGACGGACAGAAGCAGGAGTGGCCGAGGACGCAGACGCTCCTCGCCCACAACTGGGACGCCAAGGGCAGATACCGCGTCAAGTTCGACAGGCGGCTGAAGTGGTTCCGGTTCACCGACGCCTACGCCATCAACAAAAGCGACGGGCGAATCCGGGCGATAGTCCGCCCCTTCGTCTATCCTGTGCAGTGGGGCGACTACGTGGAGTCCGCCAAGGGGACGTTCTGCGCCTGGCGAGGCGTCAGGGGGACTGTCCCGAAGTGGGGGCGTTCGATGAAGGACGCGTTCTGCTGCTACCAGTACTGCACGAACCTGACGGGCGGCTTCCCGAAGTGGGGGCCGTCGTTCACGGACTGCACCGGCGTGTACGACGGATGCACGGGAATGGGCGGCGTCCTTCCGGCATGGCCGAAGTCGATGACAAAGTGCGACCAGTGCTATCGCGGCACGGGCGCATCGGGAATCATCCCGGCATGGCCGGATGCGATAGCTTCGGGACGCTGCTGCTACCAGAACTGCATGGGACTGACGGGGGCGTGGACCGACGATCCAGCACTCCTCATGCCTGAATCCATGAACGGGCGGCAAGGCGCGGTCACGGACCACGACGGCGTGGTGGCAGGCGCGGGCGAGGGACTGCGTTCCCTCTTCTACGAGGACTGGGGCGGAACGAGAATAAAACCCTGAGAAAGAAAGGACTGCCATCATGGACACAACGGAAAAAGACACGGCGAACCACGACCAGAATTCCTACTTCGAGGCTTTCGCAGGGATAGTCGCGGCGCTCGACGCCCTCGCCAAGGCGGTTACTCCCGACGGAAGCGACGACGGAACGCCGCCCGAAGAGATGCCGGTTCCCGAGTGCAACTCGTACTTCTCATCGTTCAAGGCGATTGAGGACGCCCTTGCGAGGGTGAGGGAGGCCGTGGAAGAACGCAATGCGCTGTCGGGCGGAGGACTGTTCGACCTCGTCTCTCCGGCTGTTTCGGACGGAACGGTGGATCTCGCAAACAAGGCGGTCAACGCGGTCGCTCTCGACGGAACGGAGGTGGCGCTCGCGTTCCCTGCTGCCGTTGCTGGGCAGGGGCGCTCGTTCGCAGTCCGCTTCGTCTGCACGGCGGAGACCGCTTGGACGCTTCCTACTTGTGTGGAGTTCGAGAGCGACGACGACGGGGTGTTCGCCGAGGTGGGAGTCGGCGAAACCGTCGCGCTGTTCTTCAGCGAAGTCGCGGAGAATGTGTTTCTTGTTTCAAGAAAGACGGTGAACGCCGTCGCAAAGGAGTGACATGAAAATTCAGATCGACTGCTACGGATTCGAGGCGGCGAGCGAGCATTTCCAGAGACGGAAGCTCGAAGCGTTCCTCATCAAGAACGACGGAGGCGTCGTCTACGCGTGCTTCGGCACAGGCGAGATGCGTCCGATACACAGAATCGACAAGGACCCCGACGGGTGCGTCAGGGTCATGTGGGCATACGGGAGATGGGACGAGGCCGAAGACCTCGCCTACGTTCCCATCAACGAAACAATCATGATCGAGAGGGAGGACTGAAATGGAACTCGTCTATCTTGTAAACGGAAACGAATCCGGCGGCGGTGGCGGCTCCGGCGGGGGCGGTGCATCGGAGGGATATCCTCTCGTCAAGGCGGTGGTGACGGACGGCTCGGTCGGGCTTCAGGACAGAAGCGTCACGCGCGTCGAACTTAAGACGTCCGATCCCGTCCGCATCAACTTTCCGCCGAAGACCGAGGGCGTCGCCCGCGACTTCCTGCTTCGCCTCGTAATCACCTCCGACACGGTTCCCGAGGTGACTTTCGCCGTGCCGACGGGCGAGACGTTCTCGTTCGAGGAGGGAGACGAGGAGACGTTCGCCTGTCTCGTCGGGGTCAACATCTTCGCGTTCACCGAGACCGACGACGGGCTCTTCGTCGTGAACCGCAAGCTCGTCTCGATTGCCCAGGAGGTATCGTTCGACGCCAACGGCGGTACGATGGACACGCAGAAGAGGGACTACATCCTCGGCGTGAAATACGGGATGCTCCCCGTCCCTGTGAGGCGCGGCTATACCTTCGCCGGGTGGGAAACGGAGGACGGCATCGAGATCAGGGCTGCCGACACCGTGAAGACCTCCGTGACGCGTCTTGTCGCGCGCTGGGAGGACTATGTGGACATCTTCGCACCGTCGATATGCCCCGGAGGAGGCGTCTTGTTCACCACGGACGGCGACTCCAAGTGGACTGTCGTTGAAGTCGACGGCGTTGCGTGCGCCAGAAGCGGCGCGATAGGCGACAGCAAGGCCACCTCGCTGATATTGCAGATGACAGGCGCGGGCTCCCTGACATTCAGGTACAAAATCTCGTCCGAGCTTTCGTACGACAAACTCACCATATACAAGGACGGTGGACAGGCCATCACGACGAGCGGCGAGCAGGAGTGGCGCGAGTACACCTTCTTCTTTACTGGAGAGGGAGAGCATACGGCGGAGTTCCGCTACGCCAAGGATTCGAGCGTCTCCAAGGGCAGCGACTGCGTCTGGGTCGCGGACGTGAGATGGGAGGCTTCGTAATGCAGGTCGCGTCAAGGCAGTGCCTCTGGAAGGACACAATCGCCGGGCCGGGAACGCTTCTCGCGGTAGAGGCGTCATCCGACTGCATGACCGTCAGAATCGCGCGGGGCGAACTGGCGCAAGGCTCGACCTCCGTCACCGTGAACTGGGGCGACGGCACGAAGAGCGTGTATTCCAGGATAGCCGACGCCCGGCACACATACGAGAAGCCCGGCGAGTACAGAATCGCCATATCGGACGACCTCTGCTCCTTCGGCTTCGCGGAGAGCAGCTCGTCGGGGCCGGTCGCAGAGAGGGACATGCTGCGCGAACTCGTCTCGCTCGGAAGCAAGGTGAAGTCCATCGCCTCCTACGGCTTCAACAACTGCCACCTCATGAGGGGCGTCATGAACCTTCCGAACGTGACGAGCATAGGGAGCTACGCCTTCGGCTCGACGCGGGGGATCACTGACTTCATCCTGCCATCGATTACGCGGCTCGTGCAGACATCCTTCTACAGAGGGCCGAGTCCTGCGCAGATGCACGCGGACAACGTGACGCAGATCGACTCGAGCTTCTGGGACTACTACGGGTGGAAGCTCTACGACCTCTACCTGCGCAACTCCACGTGTGCGCAGATAAAGGCGATGAGCGGCTTTCCGTTCTATGCAGACCGCGCGGCGGAGACTGTACGATTCCACGGCTCGGACGGGGTAGTCCTTGCCGGCGGCACGATAATTCCCAACTGAAAGGAGAACCATGAACAGGAACTACGGAAAACTTGTCGGGGGAGAAGTAGAATACGCCCCCGCGAAAATCACGAAGGGCGACGGCACGGTCGTCAGCAATCCTTCGCCCGAGACGTATCTCGCCTTCGGGTGGAAGCGGATCGTAGACGAGCCGCCCGCAGCCGAGGCGGGACATACCGTCGAGCCGAGCGGCTGGGAGGAGACGGCGGATTCAATCGTCCGCATCTACAAGCAGGTACCTGACGAGACGCCGCCGGAGAAGCCACGCGTATTCTCCAAGCTGAAGCTCGTAACCGCGCTAAAGGCGGCGGACAAGTGGGTCCTGGTGAAGACGTGGATCGAGGAGAAAGGCTACTGGGACTACTACCTCGCGGCACAGAACTTCCGCGAGGACAACGAGATGTTCGCAGGGGCGGTCGCCGCGATAAAGGAATACGCCCGGATGTCCGACGAGGACGCCGAGGCGATACTCAAGAGCTGCATATGGGAGGAGGACTGACAGATGCCGGAGAACTCGTACTTCGCGGCGTTCGACAGGATCGCCGCCGCGCTGGAGGCGCTGGGGGCGTTCCGCAACGTCCTCAAGAACCAGGTCTTCGACTTCTCTACCGACGACGGCGTGAGGGCGGCTACGGCCGCCCTCTGCCGCGCTATGGGTGCGGAGGTGCGCAATGGATAAGGGAAGCGCGAGAAACGCGCTCTGGCGCGTCCTGTGGGCTTTCCTCGCGGCGGAGACCGCATTCGCGGCAATCGCCGCGTCGCTCCCCGACACCGTGACGAAGGACAAGGTGACATACGCCCGCCGGGGCTCGCTCGGCGCGGATTCGTATGTGGTCACGAACATCGTCGCGGAGCCTCCGAGCTACCAGCTCGCCCGCGTCGCGGACATGAAGCTCCGCGACAGGTGCGTCAACTCGGCGACTGTCGAAGGAACCAACGCAGTCTTCTCGCTCCCCATGCGCAAGACGGTCGCCGGGTACGCGAGGGCGATCATCCTGTTCGTCGACGCGGCGAACGACGCCGGATGCACGGTCGAATTCACAGGCGCGGCCGCGCTCTACACGACCGACTGGCCGACGCATCCGAGAATCGAAAAAGGGAAGCGCATCTTCTCCATCATAGAGATTGCGGACAACGAATACCTCGTCGAGACGAGGGAACTTGAGGAAATCGGAAAGGACTGACTATGGACGGCATAGACGAAATAAGGAGCCTTCGCAAGGCCTGCGAGGACATGGAACTGGAGAACCGGGAGATACTCGCGAAGTACACGGACGGGCAGCTCGCGGACATCTACAACGGCATCGGGCCGGAGGGGTTCCCCGGCTGGCTGCGGAAGGCGCTCGACGCTCTGCATCCGAGCCTGAAGCCCGTCGCCATGATCCACGACGTTGAGTGGCATGAGTCCGACGGCAGCCGCGCGACCTTCGACATGAGCAACGCGCGCTTCCGCAGGAACGGATGCAAGGTCGCCTGCGAGAGCTTCGGCTGGTGGAGGCCGCGCCGCTACAAGGTCATGTGGGACGCGGTCAAGTTCGCCCGTCTCTGCCAGACCTTCGGCTTCGGCGCGTTCTACGCGCCCTACAAGGCGAGGATGAACGGAGGTATGGCATGAGGCGGCTTCTTGCGCTGTGCGGCACAGCCGCCGCACTTGCCGCCCTGTGCGGGTGCGCCTTGCAGACGATGCGGACTGTCGAATACTACGAGCCTACCGAGGCGACGCTCCACGAGCGCGAGGACGGGCTCAAGGTCGGGGCCGTAAAGAGCGAAACCGTCAAGTCGGGACAGCCCGACTGGAGCGGCAACAAGACATTCTCCCTGTTCTCGTGGTGAGGGCGGGGCGGCAAACACAAACCAGAAAAGGAGTAATCAAATGGACGGAAAGTTCAATACGCCTCGCACCGTGTGCAAGGCAATCGTCGCCGTGGCAATCGCGGCGGTAGCGGTGGTGGCCATTATCGGCTGCTCGTCACTCGGCGGCGGTTCGCGCAGGCAGAATATCGCCACGGTCATTCAGACCGCCTACGACATGGGCGGACGTGAGGCCGTCTCCAACAAGATCGAGTCGCTGGTCGCGGAGGGAAAGCTCACCCCCTCGCAGTCG
>DGVK01000038.1 GCA_002395905.1 Verrucomicrobia bacterium UBA4286
AGGTCTGCGTGGAGAAGCTGGTCGAGGTAGGCTATGTCGGCGAACCGCTCCCCGCGCCCGGGGCGCTTTGCCGCCTGTCGGCGGTGACGAACACCGTAAAGGGGGGCGCGGCGCGATGGTTCGCGTTCGACGGAAAGACGTGGACGACGCTTGATTGCGCCGTCGAGCCGCGCTTGAAGGAGACTTACAGGATAAGGGCGGAGTTCGATTTCTCCGGTGAAGCGACGCTCGTGCGATACAGCGTCCGCGCGAAAGACGCGGCGGATTATTCGGCGATGTCCGCCGACGACGGACGCGAATGGCTGCCCTCGCCGACTCCCTCCAAGCGCAAATTAACCGCAGTCGAGGTTCGATCGCACTAGGGTTTCGCGGGGCCTGTCCCCGCGTTCTCCGGGGGCTGTCCCTGTTTCTCCGCAACCGCGCGGCGGCGAAAGATGGTATAATTACCGCCATGAGATCGCTATCCGTCCTTTGGCTGCATGTGCCCGAAGCGCGCGACGCGAAGGTTCTGCCCGTCGTCGAGTACGGGCTTTCCGACGCGTTCCGCGACTTCTGCCACGATGTCTTCAACGTGCGCGCGCCGCTCGAGTATCCGCCGCTCCGGCTGACGGCGCTCGCGAATTCGGAGTCGCTCCCGTCGGCGCTTTTCATCGACGGCGACCCGCGCAAGGGGCTTTCCGAGTCGGGCGACGATTGCTGCCTGTTCCTCGTCGACGACGCGCTTTTCGACAGCTACGTCGACGACCTGCCGCTCGGCGAGTGGCTGCGCGTCTATCTGCCGCAGATTCCGCGCGTCGTCGTCACGCGCCCGGGGCGGCATCCCCTCGCCGTGCCGTCGCGGCGCTGGGCGAAGAAGCCGCTCGCGGTGCTGGAGCATCCCGCGAAGCACCACGAGCGGCTCGTGCACCTGTTCAAGTCGTTCTGGATGCCACGCTTCTGGAACGTTCTCCGGCAGTACGTGCAGGTGAAGGCGGGCACGAACTGGCACACGCCTGGACACAACGGAGGACGCGCTTTCGCGAACTCGCCGTTCCTGCGCGGCTTCCACGAGGCGTTCGGCGACACGATATTCCGCACGGACCTCTCGGTGTCCGTCGAGTCCCTCGGAGACCTCTCGAGCCCCGAGGCGCACACGCCGCTCTCGGAGGCCCAGAAGCTCACGAGCGAGATATTCGGCACCGCGGCGAGCCGGTACGTGACGAACGGAACGTCCACGTCGAACAAGGCGATGCTGATGACGCTGCTGAGGCCGGGCGAGACGGTGCTTGTAGACCGCAACTGCCACAAGAGCGTGCACCACGCGGTCGTTACCTCCGCCGCCGTCGCGCGGTACCTCCCCGCGCGCTGGAACGCCGCCCTCGGCGTGTGGGGCCCTGTGTCCTTGGACGACATCCGCCGTGCGCTGCGCGTTCCCGCCGAGGAGAGGCCGAAGCTCCTCGTCCTCACGACGTGCACCTACGAGGGCGTGCTGTATCCGATCTGGGAGATCGCGCGCGAATGCGAGAAGGCCGGGGTCCTGTTCTACGCGGACGAGGCGTGGGCGGCGTACCTCAACTTCCACCCCTACTACACCTTCGGCCGCGGGAAGGGCGACACGGTGCGCTATGCGGCGGTGAACGAGACGTGCGGCGCCCATTTCTCCGTGCAGTCGACGCACAAGACGCTCGCCGCGTTCTCGCAGGCGTCCATGATCCACGTGTCGACGCGCTTCAAGCAGCTTCTCGAGGAGGACAGCTCCCCGCAGTACCGCTGGCTCAGGCGGCGATTCGCGCTGCACGGACGCGGCAGCTACGAGAAGTTCTCGCACGACCTGCACGAGATCCTCAGGTACTGGCACTCGACCTCGCCGCTGTATCCGTTTCTCGCCGCGCTCGATGTCGCGGGCGTGCAGATGCGGCTCGAGGGCATGAAGCTCATCGACGAGCGAATCCGCTGGGCGGCGGCGTTCAGAAAGCGCGTCGCGGACGAATGCGGCAGGCCCGAGAACCAGTGCTTCGCCGGGCTCGAGGAGATCGCGGGCCCTGGCGTGGACTGGCGCGAGAAGGGGTACATGAAGGATCCGCTCAAGATCGTGCTGCAGCTCCGCTCCGCGCGCGCGTGCGCCGCGTTCAAGAAGGCGCTTCTCAAGGCGCACATCCAATGGGAGAAGGCAAGCTCCACGACGGTGCTCTTTCTCGTCACGGCGGGAACGGCGCAGGAGCACTTCGAGTATCTCTTCCGCGTGTGCCGCCAGTTCAAGGGGCTTATCGGGCCCGCGGCGGCCAGCGCCGCGGCGAAGGGCGTCGTCGAGGCGGTGTCGGGCCAGGCGGAGGTGCTTCCGCACGATGCTGCGCTCTGCGACGGCGAGCTGGTGACGCTCGAGGAGTCCGAAGGGCGCATCGCCTCGCAGTTCATAGTGCCGTATCCGCCGGGCGTGCCGGTTTTCATTCCGGGCCTGAGGATCACGAAGGCGATGGTGCGGCTCGTGAAGGACGTGATCGCGAACGACGGTGTCGACGCCGTGCATGGCCTTTTCTGCCGCGGCGGGCACGCGCCGTTCTTCGTCGAGGTGCTCAACCGCGACGAGGAGGCCCGAACCCGGCTGCGGCGTTGAGATCCTTGTGCTTGACTTGTGCTCGTGTTCGGCGTATTGACACGGTAGAATGGAATTTGATCGACTTCACGGCATGAGAACAACGACTGTGCCGAAGGGGTCTGGATTCCGTTTTCCCCGCATAAAACTGGCGGCTTTGACGCTGGTTGCCGCTCTTGCCGCGCCCGTCTTGTCAAAAGGGCCAGACCCGAATGCCGCTAACTTAAG
>DGVK01000141.1 GCA_002395905.1 Verrucomicrobia bacterium UBA4286
CTCGGATATGTCCACGCCGAAAGTGTTCCAGCTCGACCATCCCATGAGCGGACGTATCTTAGGGTCGGTCGCGGGCGTGATCTTCGCGGCGTCGAGAAGACGCGCCGCGCGCGACGCCATCGCCTCTTTATCCGCCCCGTCAAGTCTGGACAGGTTCACATACGCCTTGTTCGCGGCAAGGTCGATGCGGATTCTCTTGTCGCACTTCGGGCATTCGCGAAACTCCACGCGCGCGAGCCCCGGTTTCTCGCAGACCGTCTCATCTGCGGCAAGCCGCGCCGCTGCGAGCGCGGCGCACAACAGGATGAATCTATTTGCTTTCATGAGTAGTATTATATCAATCCCTCACGCGCCGTGCAAGCGCGCGGCGGCGTCACTTCACGCGGAAGTCGCAAAACGCGCATGGGTCGGAATCTCTCTGTATAAAGCGCGTTGAAAGGCGCGTCCATTCGCCCTTGCCGCCCGGCGCACCGTCCCCGCCTTTCGGCCGCCAGTCGCCGACACGCCAGCGGATGGCGTTCCCCTTCAACGCCGGCGGCTCGCCGCCGAACGCGGAAAAAGGTATGTAGAGTTCCGCACTCCACGATGTTTCGCCCTTGACCACCGCCAGCTTTGCGCCGTCCGCCGGACGCGGGAAAGTCCCCTTGAAAAGGCTCAACCGTCCGTCGGCGTCGAATCGCGTCCTGAGCACGACCCCTGTCGCAGAGGACGCGTCGGCAAGATATACATTCACAAGATCGTGATCGAGATGGCCGCCAATCCATGCGCCGACAGGCATTGCGGCGACGGCAGGTTCTTCGAAGCGGAACGCGAACGCGACGCCGTCCCTGCACCTCACGCCGCGCATCTCGGTCGCATACGTCGGCTCCGGGTGTTCGCGATCCATCGCCCGCACGAACGAATGCGGCCTGGCGCCGCTCCAGCACGTGTCGTCAAAGACGCCGTCCACCACCGGCGCCGTTTCTGCGCGCGCCATTTCGAAAACAGTGTTGGGCGAACCGGCTTGGACCTTCTCTGCCTCATCGAAGAAGTCTGCAAACATCGACGCATAGCGCCTCACCCGCCTGAGCGACTCGGCGTCGCCGCAGGCCATGCGCTCCGCCGCATAAATGAGGCGCTTCATTTCACGGACGGTCCACGGCGGATATGATATGCCGTAGATATTGCCGTCCGATATGCCGCCTTCATTCCACCGGCGCGACCACCCATCCTCCTGCAGAGCGAGAAGCCTGCGCATCGGCCGCGCCGCCGCGCCGAACATGCGTCTGGTGAAAACGTCGTAGACCGCGTCGACATCAACATCGGGATTCCACATGCAGCGCATCCACAGGTAGTGCATCAGCGAAAGGCGCGGCACCTCACCGCCACCACACACGAAACAGCCGTCCACGACGCCGCGCATGTCAAGCCAGTGGCGGCGGATGGTGCGGCCGAAAGCATACGGCGCGAACGTGTACTCGGCAGGCCAGCATGTGTAGTGCCAAAGGATGGCCCTGCGCCCCGTAACCTCGGTCCACCGGCGTATCAGCGCCTCCTCGCGGCGCGCGACGGCTTCATCCTTCATCATCGCAAGACCCGGCATGACGCATACCTCGGCCTCGCAGTTGCCCTCTTCGCGAAGATTCAGACCCGGCGGAACCTCGCACATATTCCAGTAGGGGAGGAATGAGATGAGGTAATCGGGATGATGCTTCTTCGCCCAGCGGGCGAGCGGCTTGAGAAACTTCCCCCACACGATCGGCGAGGCGCTCCCGCCCTTGCCGAGAGATTCGTCGTAAAGCGGCGCGCAGTGTTCGCAAGTGCAGTTGTAGGCGACGTCCCACGGGGAGACGGTTATAACCTTGCGCTTAACGTCGACGATTCCTCCCGAATCGCGAACGCCTGCGATCGCCTCGTCTATGCGCCGCTCGTAATAGGCGAGCGTCGCCGGGCTGCCGTAGCAGAGAAGCGGCGACAGAGCTCGGCGTCCGTCCTGGTCGCGGGCGAATATCTCAGGATGCTCCGCGACAAGCGCGGCGTCTTTGTGCCATTTATGCGGCGCATGAACTCGCACCGCACCGCGGTGCGTGTTGCCGACCTTGGAAAACTTCGCCCAGCGCTGCGATGCGCAAAAGCCGCACTCGCGCATTTCATATACAGGGCGGTCGCTGTAGTCCACGGCCGCGACGCACAGTTCGTCCCTCCTCGGCACCGAAAGCTCGTCGCCGCCAGGATCCTGCCAGAAACACCTCACGCCGAGCTGCCGTTCGCACCAGTCGTAAACTGCGTAGTCCTCGCGTCCGAGGAAGAACACCGATCCTCCCGAAGCGACGACGCGGAACGCCTCCGGCGAATCGTCCGGCGCGACGAGACCGCGTTTCTCCGCAGCCGCAGTTTTACCGACGAACAGAGCGCATCTGTTCGTCGCCGGCACGCCTGGAAACTCTCGGATTACATCCGGCTTGACGCCGGTCGCCCGTCTTATGAGCAGCGCAAGCTGTGTCGCCATCCCGACGGCCCGCGGCGAATCGCACGTGACTATCGGCAGTGCGCCGCCGTCGCGGGACGCGACTGTGAAGCCCGGCTCATCGAGAACCGCAAGCTGTTCAAGCGGCGTGAGATCGGCGTCGTCGAAGACGCCGTGCGACGTTCGCGCCGACCCGTGTTCACGCGCCGTCATACAGCCGGCGGCGACGAGCGCCGCAAGCGGCAACGCTCGCCGAAACACGCCCGGAAGCATGGCGGAAAGCCGCGTCATCAGCGCTTCACGCGGATCACCCGCTTGGCCTTGCCTTCGTTTCGCGGCAGAGCGCCGACGGGGAACACGTCGCCCT
>DGVK01000203.1 GCA_002395905.1 Verrucomicrobia bacterium UBA4286
AGAACTTCATGCTGCACCGCTTCGCCTGGAAAGATGCCGTGCGCCGCGGCGACACAGCGTTCGCGAAATGGTGTCTAGACGACCTGGACGACTGGCTCAAGCGTCAGGTCGCGTCCGGTCTGGCGCCGACCCACCGCCGCCGCAACTCCGAGCGGCTCAGCGTAACGGAGCTCGGCTGGGGGCTTGGCGAAAGCGTCAAGATATGGCAGATGCTCAAGGCGGCGGGCGTGGATCATCCGCTTTGCCTCGACTTCGCGAAGCGGCTCNNACATGGACGCCGTGAAGCGTGGCGACAAGGACTTCGCGAAGTGGTGCATCGACGACCTTGACGACTGGGTGAACCGCCAGGTGAAGGAGGGCCCCGCCGCGGGCCTCGCCACGACGAAGCGCCGCCGCAAGGGCTGGGATCGCCTGAGCGTGACCGAGCTCGGCTGGGGTGTGGGCGAGATCGCGAAGATGTGGAAGATGCTGAAGGACAACGGCATCGACCACCCGTCCTACCTCGAGTTCGGCAAGCGGCTGGCGGATTTCTTCGTGGCGCACTACGACGAACAGGACCCGTTCGGGCGCATCTGGTCGCTGAAGACCGGCGAGAAGCTCGAGGGCGGCGGCGACGGCGGCGGCTTTCTCGTGAAGGGGATGCTCGAACTATATGCGGCCTGCGGCGACAGGCGCTATCTCGACTGCGCGCGCCGGGCGTTCGACCGCTACTTCGAGATGGATCTTTCGAAGTTCCGCTGCGTCGCGGGCGCGGACGACTGCAACTGCGTGGACAAAGAGTCGTCGTTCCCGTATATTTATTCCGCGCTGGAACTGTGGCGGCAGACGGGCGAGCGGCATTATCTCGACTGCGCGGAGCGCGTCGCGGCCTACTTCTGCTCGTGGATGTTCACCTACGACGCTCTGTATCCCGAGACGAGCGAGTTCGGGCGCTTCGGCTACAAGACGAGCGGCGGCACGCTTGTGTCGTGCGAGCATCCGGCGATTGATCCTTACGCGACGGTCGCGATACCCGACCTTTTCGACCTCGCCGACGCGACCGGCGAGGAGGTCTGGCGCGAGGCGGGACGGCTTATATGGTTCAACGCCATGCAGGACGTCGCCGGGCCGGACTGCGGCTCGATGAACGGTATCCTGCGCACGCCCGGCTCGCAGTGCGAGGCTCATGCGCAGACTCGTTGGTCAAAGTACCGCAGCGACCCCGTCGCGGCCCGCGGCAACTTCAACAACCAGTGCACGGCGTTCATCGTCACGTTCAGACTGTACGCGATCGACAGGCTTGGCGCGGCGCTTGAAAGCCCGGCGTTCGCAAAACAGCGGTGAAGTATGGTATAATACCGCCATGCAACGAACGATAATTCAGGTAGGAACGTTTGAGGTCAACTGCTCCATACTTTCATGGGGCGGCGAAGCGTGGATCGTAGATCCAGGCGCCGAGGCGGGCCGCATCATCGATGCGCTGGAGAGCGCACGGCTCGCGCCGCGCGCAATTCTGCTTACGCATGCGCATTTCGACCATATTGGTGCGATTCAGGGGCTTCAGGCAAAGTGGCCTGGTCTGGAGGTTTTTCTGCATCCCGCCGATGAGACGGTGCTCACGCATCCATTGAACAGTTTCGCGCCAGACTATCCGCCGGCGCCGCGGCCGCAGAACATCCGCGACGCACGAACCCTCGCAGGTGTTCGCTCGTTGCGCCCGATCTTCACTCCCGGCCATACGCCGGGAGGAATGTGCTACTATTTTGCGGACGACGGGCTGCTGTTGTCGGGCGATACGCTTTTCGCCGGGTCGATCGGGCGCACCGACCTGCCTGGCGGCAATATGGCGACGCTCATGGCGAGCATCGACGAGTTGAAGCCCCTGCCGGACGCGACGGTTGTCGTGCCGGGGCACGGCCCGTCGACGACGATCGGCATTGAAAAGTCGTCAAACCCGTATCTTATGCGCGATTGAAGCGTATCACAGGAGGTGTTGCCAGATGAATCCGGTGCTTAAGAGAACTCTTACAGGAATTGTTGTGGGACTGGCGGTGGTGGCGGCGGTGCTGGCTGCGCCTTTTTGTCTGTTTGCGTGGGTGATCGGCTTTCTTGCGGCGCTCGCCTTTGCGGAGTATGTTTCGCTCCTTCGGAAGAAAACTCCGCTCTTGTCTCCGCTCGGCGCGGCGATGCTGGTCGCGGGCGCGCTTGTCATCTTCGGCGGGCTTTCGGCTCTCGCTGCCGTGGCTTTGAAGAGCGGTGCGCCGATGAGATGGGCGCTCATGCTCCTGTATGTCATTTCGATCGTCAAGTTCTCGGACGTCGGCGGGTTCGCGTTCGGTCTTGTCTCGGCGAAACTCATGAAAAGCGGCAACCACAAGCTCTGCCCGACGATATCGCCCGGCAAGAGCTGGGAGGGATTGGCCGGTTCGGTTTTCGCGTCGTGTCTCGTCTCATGCTGCTGGATGACAGGCACAGGCTATTCGTCCGCTAAGTCGCTTGCGCTCGGCGTGACGGCCGCGCTTGTGGGGACGTTCGGCGATCTGGTCGAGTCGAAATTCAAGCGCTGGGTGGGCGTGAAGGATTCGGCCGCGCTCGCGATCACGAACGGCATGGGCGGGTTGCTTGACATGTTCGACTCGCTTCTTTTCGCGCCGGCGGTCATCTACGCGTTTCTCTGACGCACGCTATCCGCTCGCCGCATAGGACTCGCGTCTCCAGACCGGCGCGCGAGTTCTCGATCAGATCGCGGTCGAACTCCAGCGCTCCAGCGGCAGCGGCCAGAATCACGGTCGAGCCGCCGAACTTGAAGTAGCCTTTCTCCTCGCCCTTGGTGTGTCTTTCGCCGGAGAACGTCTGCACTATCGTGCCTACGCCGAACGCTCCGACATCGATCATCCAGAGGCGGCCGAACTCGGTTTCAAGTTCCGATATCTGGCGTTCGTTGTCTGCGTATACATCAGGCCTGCGGGCGAGAGCTATCGGGTTTACAGAGTGGTATTCGCCCGGGACGGTTCTGGCGGGTTGTGGCGTGGAGCAGTCGCACGGGAAGTGGAATCGGTGGTAGTCGACCGGCGCGAGGCGCACGACTGCAATATCGAAACGTCCGCGCGCAAGGCGCGCTTCCGCGCCACCGGCGAAAACGTCCGCGAGCGAACGCGTCGCGCCTTTTAGCGGGAAGGGGAGGTCGGCGGCGGCGTCAAGGTATAGCATGAGCCTGCCGTCGGCGGGGCTTGTCACTCCGTCGCCGACGGGTCGCGCGCCAGGTCTCAGGCGGCGCGTGAAGAATTCGTTGAAACTGCGATATTCGCCGACGGGCTTCTCGGCCTCGTCGGCGCGGCAGCCGGGGATTGATGCAAGCGAGCGTATCGCGCCGCGCGAAAGAGGAGAGTCGTAGTAGAGCCCCATGATCGACGAGACGGCGCGCGAGCCGAAGAGGACCGGCCACAGAGTACGACCGAGAAGCGTCTCGTATGCGAAGCGCAGCGCGCCGTCGCCCATTACAGATTCGGCAACGCGCCTGCCGCTTGCTCGCTCGATGAATTCAACCGGTTTCATCGAGCGAGCTCCTTTTTGCACGATAGACGTGCCGTGAACAGCGTCGCCTGTATGCGCAGTGAATCTTTCACCGGATTGAAGTGGCTCGACCGGTTGTCTTCGATGTAGACGGTCTTTATGCCGATCTGCAGAGGTTTTTGCTTCATCCGCGCAGCCGCGACCAGCATGCGCGCCTCGTATTCGTATCTGTCGCCCGGCATGTCGCAGAGCGCGCGCAGGAACTTGGCCGGTATGCCGCGAAGTCCGGTCTGAGTGTCGTGTATCATCACGCCGGTGAGAAGGAAGAAGAACCACCGCGTCCATGTGTTGCCGAGCCGGCTTCTGAAAGGAACGTCGCCGTCGAAGCTCCTGACGCCGAGCGTTATGCGGTCGGGATTGGCGACGGTCGATGCCGCGATTGATGCGACATCCTCCGGGAGGTGCTGCCCGTCGGCGTCAACCGTCACCACCCCGGCGGCATCGGGGAAGCGGCGAATGACCTCGGCGAAAGCGGTTTTGAGCGCTGCGCCTTTGCCCCTGTTTACAGGGTGGACAAGGAGCGCAACGCCCTCAAGAGCGGCGACAGCGCTGAACACGGAACCCGCGCGAGTCGAACCGTCGTCCACCACGACGATGTGTTCAAACTTCGTGCGAAGTTCGTTTGCAAGCGTCAACAGCGCGTTTTCAGGCTCATAGGCTGGTATAACAACTACGATGCTGCTTTTCATGCCCAACATTATACCATAAATATGCCCCATTGACTTCGGCGCATAAAAAGTGGTAAAATTCACTCGTTTCTGCTGAATGGGGCGTGTGTTCCTGAAGGCGGAGGCATCACACACAGAAGGAAAGAACCAGATGGAAATCTATGTTGGTAACCTCGCGTACGCGACGACCGACGACGGACTTAAGGCGGCGTTCGCGGCATATGGCGAAGTTACTGCCGTCCGCGTAGTGACCGATCGCATGACCGGCCGCAGCAAGGGCTTCGGCTTCGTTACGATGCCCGATGCCACCCAGGCACAGGCCGCGATCGACGCCCTCAACGGACACGAACTTGACGGGCGCACGGTGCGCGTCAACGAGTCGCAGCCCAAGCCGCGCGAAGAGCGTCGCGGCGGATTCGGCGGCGGCTTCCGCGGCGGTGATCGTGGCGGCTTCCGCGGTGACCGCGGCCCCCGTCGCGAGACTCGCTGGTGATTACCGTCTGGCGATCACGCCTTCAAGGCGACTACAAGTGCATGGCCCTCAGGGGCCGTGCTTTGTTTTATCAATGGACAAGGAAGGACGACAAGTGGATACCGACTTTGAAAACGCCCGCATGACCCGCTGGACGCAGAGGCTTTTGGATCTGTCGCTTAGAAACCGTCTGCTCAACGCACGCGACTGCAAGCAGATTCTGCCGCTTGAGTGCGACGGTGCCGGCATGCTTGAAGACCGGCTTTCGTCAGGCGCGACCGTGGCCGTGGAAAGCTCTTCGCAGACGGCGCGCACTGGCGGTTCGCTGAGAACGCCGCTCGGTGCGGAGGAGGCTGGACGGCGGCTCAAGGAGCTCTACCGGCTTGCAAAGACCGGTCTTGAAGAGTCGGGCGTGAACGCGCTCTACATTGCTGTCGGCTTCCTCAACTGGCGCGCCAGGACCGGCGATAAGATCTATCGTGCGCCTCTCGTGCTTGTGCCTGTGCTGCTGTCGCGCAAGAACGTGCGCGAAGGATACTCAGTGTCGCGTTTCGATGACGACACGGTTCTCAACACCACCCTTGTGGAGTTCCTGCGTGCAGAGTTCGGGATATCCGTCGCAGGAGTAGACCCGCTGCCTGAAGACGCCAGCGGCGTCGCGGTCGATGAAGTCATGCAGTCCTTCCGCGAGGCGGTGAAGGCGATGGACGGCTGGTCGGTGGACGGCTCGATCGTGCTCGGCCACTTCTCCTTCGGCAAGTTCGTGATGTGGAAGGACCTGTCCTCCCGCGCCGGAGAGCTGGCCGCACATCCGCTTGTCGCCCATCTCATGAAGGGCGGCGGCGGATATGACGACGGCGTCGAAACGCCGGACGGCGACGAGCTCGTGCAGTCGGTAGCCTACGATCAGCTCTTCTGTCCGCTGAGCGCCGACTCGTCGCAGCTGGCCGCCGTGCTGCTTTCGGCGAAAGGCAAATCATTCGTTTTGCACGGTCCGCCTGGAACGGGAAAGTCGCAGACGATCACCAACCTCATCGCTCACAACATTGCAACAGGCAGACGGGTTCTCTTCGTATCCGAAAAGAAAGCCGCGCTCGATGTCGTGCAACGCCGTCTCGTATCGGCGGGGCTCGGGCCGTTCTGCCTTGAGCTTCATTCCAACAAGGCGGGAAAAGGAGACGTCCTCGCGCAGTTCGCCGAGGCGCTTGATTACGTCGACAAGGGAGTTCCGCTTGAATGGGGGAAGACGACCGGCGCGATGACACGGCTTCGCGTGGAGCTCGACGCGCCTGTCGCGGCGCTCCACAGGCGGCAGAAAAACGGGCTTTCGGCTTACGACTGTTTCGCCGCGAAGACGTTCGGCACGGCGACGACTTTCCCGCTCGCCGACAGGACTGTGGCGGACTGGGACGAGAAGGACGTCGCAGAGGCGCGCGAGCGTGCCGTGCAGGCCGCGGTCGACTGGCATGAGATCGACGCCTCTGCCTTCGCCGCGCTCGAACTTGTGGAGAATTTCAGGTGGAGTCCCGGCGCCGAGGCGGATGTTCGCGAGAATCTTTCGGCGTTGCGCGGAATGTCAACCTTGAAGCGCGGCCTCTCGGTGCTGTTCGCCGGGAAAAGTCCGATCGCGAGACGCGGCGGGATCAGATCGCGCTTTGCAGGATTCGCGAAAGACTTCCCGGCGCGAATCGACGCGGCGCTAGCGGCGCTCGGAAAATCGCGAGGCGTGATGCGCTACAGGGATTCGTCCTCCGCGGCTGCGGCGATGCTCGGCGGCGGATTCGCCGGTGCGCTGCAGTCGGGTGCTCTGGACGGTGAAGACGCCGGCAGCTCTTTCGACCGTTCGCTGGCGGTGAAGACGCTCGACGAGATTCTTTCAAAGGAGCCGGCGCTCGCGGCTTTCTCCGGTCGACGTCAGGACGAACAGGTGGCTGAGTTCGACAGGGTCGACGATGAATACGCGGCGCTCGTGCGCCATGTGGTGCGTGCGCGTGTGGCGTTCGAGATGCCGGGCGGGCGGCTTGGAGACTGCCCGGACGGATGCGAGCTTGGCGTGCTGCGCCGCGAGTGCCGCAAGAAGTCTCGCCAGAAGCCAGTTCGCAGGCTGCTCGCCGAGACGCGCGGGATAACCGGGAAACTGAAGCCGTGTTTCCTGATGAGCCCTCTTTCGGTCGCGCAGTACCTCCCTCCCGAAGCGTCGTTCGACCTTGTGGTTTTTGACGAAGCGTCGCAGATACCTGTCTGGGACGCCATAGGCGTGATCGCGCGCGCAAAGCAGTGCGTGATCGTCGGCGATCCAAAGCAGATGCCGCCGACGAGTTTCTTCCAGAAAGGAGAGAGCGCCGATGCCTCCGACGAGGAGCAGGAAGAGGATCTCGAGAGCATTCTTGACGAATGCCTTGCGGCGGGATTGCATTCAGCATATCTCAGCTGGCACTACCGCAGCCGTCATGAATCGCTGATTGCCTTCAGCAACCGTGAATACTACGGCGGGCGGCTCTATACTTTCCCTGCGGCTCGCATCACGGACGATCTGGGCGTGAAACATGTCTTCGTCGAAGGCGGCGTTTACGACGCGAAGGCCAGCCGCACGAACCGCGCCGAGGCAGAGGCACTGGTCGAATACGTGTTCGTGCGCCTTGCGGCCGGGGACCGGCGCAGCATGGGCGTGGTTACATTCAGCATGGCGCAGAAGAATCTCATAGATGATCTTTTCGAAGAGCGCCGCGTGAAGGATCAGCGTTTCGAAGACTTCTTCACAGGCGACGGTGAAGAACCGTTTTTCGTCAAGAACCTCGAGAACGTGCAGGGCGACGAGAGAGACGTGATACTGTTCAGCGTAGGTTACGCGAAAGGTTCTGATGGCAAGTTCCTCATGAATTTCGGGCCGCTCAACAGAACCGGCGGCGAACGGCGGCTTAATGTGGCGGTGACGCGCGCGAAAGAGCAGATCGTAGTGTTCGCGTCGTGCAGGTCCGGCGAAATAGATCTCTCGCGCACGCAGGCCGTGGGCGCGAAACATCTCAAGGCGTTTCTGGAGTATGCCGAGGCTGGCGGGGTGCCGTCTGCAACCGAGAGCGAGCACGCCGCCGATGCATTCGCAGACGCAGTAGCCGGCTTCCTCTCCTCGCGCGGATATTCGGTGGAACGCGGGGTGGGATGCTCGACCAGGCGTATCGACATTGGCGTAAGGTCGGCCGAGGCTGGCGGAAGGTTCGTCGCGGCAGTCGAATGCGACGGCGATGCATACGCAGGCGTAACGGCCGTGCGCGACCGTGACAAGCTGCGGCCGGGTGTTCTAAGGTCGCTCGGATGGAACACAGTGCGAACGTGGTCCGCAGACTGGGCGTTCGACCGTGCTCGTGCAGAAGAGCGGCTCGTCGGCGAACTGGATGCTGTTCTGCACAGCCCAAACGCGGGTTTGCGGACGGAAAAGTTCGAGCCCAAGATCACGTTCCCTCGTAAAAAACAGCAAAGAGCCGTAGCGCAGGCCAGAATTCCGCTTGAGAGCGTTCCGGAAGAGGAGCTCCGTCGGGCAATGGCTGCGGTCGAACGCGACCTTGGCAGATGCGACGGTGAGACTCTTTACCGCGAGACCGTCAAAAGGTACGGTTACAAGACGCTGTCTCCGAAAGCCCGCGGAATTCTGGAAATGGCTTCATCGCGCTCGATCCGCGAGGAGCCTTAAAGTGCAGACTTAACTTGGTCTGTGGCGGTTGACAGTCGTTCGTCCATATGATACACTTCAATCTGTTTTGTTCCGTAATAGGCGACTCTCCACGTGCGGGTGCACGACGGGAAGCTACGCCCCTGCGGAAGGGCCTGTCCGGGGGATTCATGAGTTGCACCTTGAACAGAATGACGCGCCTCTCGCCGAGGCATTGAACGCGCAGCGGATCAACCGCCTCGCGCACTTTGACGTGCCCGCTCACAAGGGCGGCAGAATGAACCACGAGCTCCCGGAGTACTTCGGCAAGTTGTGCATGGAGCTGGACGTCAACTCGATGAAGCCGCTCGACAACCTGGGCCATCCGGTAGGCGTGATCCGCGATGCGCAGGCGCTCGCCGCAGAATGCTTCGGCGCCGACAGCGCATTCTTCATGGTGAACGGCACGACGAGCGCGGTGCAGACCATGATCTGGACCGCCACCGGCCGCGGCGACAAGATCATCCTGCCGCGCAACGTGCACCGCAGCGCGATCAACGCGCTTGTAGTGAACGGAGCCATCCCGATCTACATCAACCCGGGCACAAACAAACGGCTCGGCATTCCGCTCGGGATGTCCGTCGCCGACGTGAAGCGGTGCATCCAGGAGCATCCCGACGCCAAGGCAATTCTCGTGAACAACCCTACATATTACGGGATATGCTCAAACCTCGTCGATATAGTGCGTCTCGCCCATGAAGCCGGGATGCTCGTCCTCGCCGACGAAGCGCACGGGACACACTTCTACTTCCACGAAGACCTGCCCGTCCCCGCGATGGCGGCTGGCGCAGACATGGCTGCGGCGTCGATCCACAAGACCGGCGGTTCGCTTACGCAAAGCTCCATCCTGCTTGCGAAGAAGAGCGTCAATCCCGACTACATCCGCCAGGTTATAACGCTCACCCAGTCCACCTCGGCGTCGTATCTTCTTCTTTCGTCGCTAGACATCGCCCGCCGCAAGCTTCACTTCAAAGGGCGCGCTATGTATCAGAAGACGATGGAGTTCGCCGACTACGCGCGCGACGAAATCAACGCGCTCGGCGGCTACCATGCGTTCGGACCCGAACTCGTCGACGGCGATGCCGCGTTTGCGTTCGACCGCACGAAGCTCTCGGTTCACACGCGCGACATAGGACTCGCAGGGATCGAAGTCTACGACTATCTGCGCGACGATTACGGGATACAGATCGAGTTCGGCGACATCGGCAATCTGCTGGCGATTCTTTCGGCGGGCGACCGAATGATGGACGTCGAGCGGCTCATCTCCGCCTTGGCCGAGATCAAGCGCCTGCACGAGCGCAGCGCGGCGGGGCTCTTCGACCACGAATACATCGATCCTTCTATCGCGATGGCGCCGCAGGACGCCTTTTACGCCAGGAAGCGCCGTGTGCCGATGAAAGAATCGACAGGTCTTGTCGCGGGCGAGTTCGTCATGAGCTATCCGCCGGGTATCCCGATCGTCGCGCCGGGCGAGCGCATAACGCCAGACGTCCTGGAACACATTCTCTTCGCGAAGGATAAGGGATGCTTCATGACGGGCACCGAGGACATGAATCTGGACTACATTCAAGTGGTGGAGTAGACGAATGGAACTTTGGTATACAGACCAGCACACCGACGACGTGCGCTTTTCGATGAAGGCGACTGTGCAGATCGCCTCCAAGAAGAGCGCCGTGCAGCAGATCG
>DGVK01000091.1 GCA_002395905.1 Verrucomicrobia bacterium UBA4286
TTCGACGCCACGCGGCTCTACTACGCCGAGCGAAATTCTTTGACGAACTACTTCCGCATCTGGGAGCAAGACCTCGCGACGGGCAAGAGGCGACAGCTCAGCGACGACGGCCCGTTCCACGACTACTGGCCCACGCCGTTGCCGGACGGCGGCATTGCGTTCATCTCCACGCGCTGCAAGGTGCGTTTCCTCTGCTGGCGTCCGCAGGCGGCGGTCCTGTTTCGCATGGAGCGCGACGGCACGGGCGTGAGGCCGCTCTCGTTCGCCAACCTCTCCGAGTTCGCGCCGAGCGTGATGGACGACGGTCGCATCCTCTGGACACGCTCCGAGTACGTGGACAAGGGCGCGGACTACGGCCACACCGTGTGGACCATCCGCGCGGACGGGACGTATCCCGAGCTCACGTACGGCAACACCGTCGCGCTCCCGCAAGGCTTCGCCAACGCACGGATGATGCCAGGCACGCAGAACCTCTGCGCCACGATGATCTCGCACTTCGGCGACCTGAACGGCCCGCTCGCCATCATCGACCTGCGCAAGGGGCCTCACGACCCCTCCGCGATCCGCAACCTCACGCCCGAGGTGCCGCGTCCGGGCGCGCGGAGCTTTTCGGACACCTTCCGCGAGGCGTTTCCGCTCTCGGCGGACCTGCTGCTCGCGGCGTGGGCGCCGCAAGACCGGTTCGGCATCTGGGCGCTCGACCGCTACGGGAACCGCGAGCTGCTCTACGAGGACGACGCCATCGACACAATCTGCCCGACGCTCTTCGCCCCGCGTCCAGTCCCGCGCGCGATGCGCGGCACGATCCGCGAGGACCTCAAGGCGTCCGGGCAAGGTCTGTTCGTGGTTGAGAACGTTTACCGCGGCCTTGAGGGCCAAGTGGCGCCGGGCACGGCCAAATGGCTGCGTGTCTGCCAGGAACTGCCCGCCGTGCTCGACAAGATGCCGGACGGCACCTACCGTGCCGACCACACGCCGTACATGCGCTGGTATGCCTCGCCCACGGACGTGCAGCGGGGGGCGTTCGGCTGGGCGTCGTTCATCGCCAAGGGGGTGGTGGGCGTGGTGCCGGTGGAGGAGGACGGGTCCGCGCATTTCCTCGCGCCGTCGGGGAAGGTGCTCTACTTCCAGCTGCTGGACGGCGACTACAACGAGATCCAGCGGATGCGGTCGGTGGTGCAGCTCCAGCCGGGCGAGGTACGTTCCTGCATTGGCTGCCACGAGAGCCGTCTCATTCCGCCCGACTTCACCTACCTGAAGATGAAGGCCATGAAGCGGGCGCCGACGGTGCCGGTTCCGCCGCCGTGGGGCGCGGGACCGTTCCGGTACGAGCAGGTCGTGCAACCCGTGCTGGACCGGCGGTGCGTTTCCTGCCACAGCGCAGCCAAGAAGCATCGGTTGGTGTTGGAGGGGACGCGCGACAAGGAGCACGTGCCCGTCTCCTGGCGCGCGCTCCTCGACAGCGGCACGGTCCACTACTTCACCTACGAGTACCAGAGGGGCGTTCCCTACAAGGCGGAGCCGTACACGTTCGGCACGTTTGCGAGCCGTCTGTGGAAGGTGCTCAAGGACGAACGCCACAAAGGGGTGAGACTCGATCCAGAGGAGGAACAGGCCATTAAGTGCTGGATTGACATGAACTGTCCGCTGTGGGGCGACTACACCTTCCGTCCCAATCGTCCCTAGAGAACAGAAAAACCCCATTTTTCTGGGGTTTTTGAATGGTTGTGGGAGGTGGATTCGAACCACCGAAGGCGTTAGCCAGCAGATTTACAGTCTGCCCTCGTTGACCGCTTGAGTATCCCACAACGTGGTGCTCGGGGCGGGACTCGAACCCGCAAGGATCTCTCCACATGCACCTCAAGCATGCGTGTCTGCCAATTTCACCACCCGAGCAGGCGTTGAAAACAGTGTGTAGTATACTATATTCCGCCGACGCGCGCAAGGGGGTAAATGAAAAAAAATTGGAGGCGGCTCTTGTCCACCCCCAATGCGCTTGTCTTCAAGCCTTTTCGCAATTAAGCGAGAATCGCATCCTTCGCAGCCTTGGCGACACGGAATTTCACCTTGGTGCGAGCAGGAATCTTGATCGTCTCGCCGGTGGCGGGATTGCGGCCGAGACGGGCCTTCGTCTTCGCCTTGATGAGCTTGCCGAGACCGGGAAGGAGAATCCCCTTCGGAGTGTTCGCGCCGGCGTAGGCGATCTCGAGGAGCTTGTCATACGCGGCGACCGCCTGCTTCTTGCTGATTTCGGCAGCATCGGCGACAGCAGCCATGATCGCAGACTTAGTTGTAGGTACCTGGACTTTCTTAGCCATTTGTTTTGATCCTTTTTCTTAGAACCGCAGGAACCACTCCCGCGTGAACATTGGATAATTTACCAAGTTTTTCGGCGCTTTGCAAGGGGGTAAATGAAAAAACCTCATAAAAACAATTCCATCGCGCGACGCAAAAGCTTCACGCGCAGTTCACGGGAACCGTCCCTGTAGCCCGCAAGATACACCAGACGACCGTCATATCCAAGCATTATCTTCCCGCCGCCAGCCCCGCAGTCGAACACCTCTCTGTCGCAGTCATCCTCCCACGCCGGCGCGCCGTCGGTCGTAACGGCACGCTTGCCGCGCGCGAGAGCTTCCGCAACCACAAGGCCGAAGTTTTCCGAAAGCGTCGGCAGCACCAGCACGTCGCACCAGTCCCACGCCATCTCCTTCGCTCCACCCGAAACGCCGCATTCCTCGTGCAGCTCCACTCCGTCCATTCCGTCTGCGGCCTCTTCCAGATATTCAAGCCCTTTCTGCGGATGACGCCTGCCGAGATACATAACGTGAAGCGGCGCCGTCTTCCCGCGCATTGCGCACGCCGCGCCGTCGAGTTTGAAAAATCTTTTCAAATCCGTCATCTCGACACGGGGGCGATTCGCCCCAAGGTAGTCGCGCACCCACCCTCTCTCGGCCTCGCACGTTACGACCACCCTGTCGCTCCTTCGCAAGAGCCATCGCTCGATCGGCCCGACGAGCCGTTTCACCGCCGGGCTCTGCTTCTTGAGATAGATCGGGCTGAGACTCCCGTGCGTCATCCGGACGAGCCTTCTGCCGGACGCCAAAATCCGCAGGCACGCGAGCCATATGCACGGCAGCCACAAGCCATGCACCCACACCTCTTCCACACCGCCCGCCAACGAAACGCGCGCCGCGCGGCTGAGGTCTGCGACCACGGCGTCACCCTGCTCCTCCGCCAATAGTTTCGCGACGACGGCCATCCCGTTGGACGCATCATCGACACCCGGCACGATATGCACTATCCTGGTCACAGCGTCTCCCCGACCTTCGGCCACGCCCCCAGCACCCTGCCAAGATTCTCTTGGAACGAAACGTCTTCGATCGCCATGTTCCTGCACAACGGCACTTCACAGCCTTGGCGCGTGTACACCGGCACAAGCCCCATCTCCCTCGCCGCCCTGTCGAGCGCCGCATTGCCGCGACCGAACGGCCACGCCAGAAATCCAGGTGCGCGCCCGGTCCATTCGGCAAGCATCGTCTGTGCACGGCGCACTTCATCCACCACCTCCGGCAGCGGACGGTGCACCGCCGACAGATGGCTCCATGTATGGTTTTCCATTTCAATCAACGGATGCTTTGAAAGCGCGACGACTTCCTCGACGGAAAGCAGCTCGCGACCTGCCCGCGCGCCGCCAGCCGCGAAGAGGCGGTCGTATCTGTCGGCTTCGCAGAGCGCATACCACCCACGCCATGTCTTCGCAGGTATTCCGCATCCGATCGCGGCGCTCGTCCACACCCTGCCGCGAATCGTCTCGCCCGGCGCGATGAACACCTTCGCGCGCACATTATACTTCTCAAGAACAGGCACGCTCTCCCCGACCGAGAGCCAACCGTCGTCGAACGTGAGCCACAGTCTGTCGAGAACGCCGTGCGCTTCCAGCCAGCCGAGAAGCCTGTCCAGTTCATCCGCAGGCAACGCATGCACCACTACGGGAAGTCTCGCGCCGCTTTTGAGCCGTCGCAGAATCATCGCCCTCGCGCCGGCAGCCGCGTATGCAACGCCTACGCACCAGCCGATCGTTCTTCTAGCCGTCAATCCACTCACGAACTATCTCCCTTATAGGACCGTTTCTTTCCGTCTCGACAACATCCGCCGAGAAGCGTCTGCCCCCCGCGATCTCGTCAAGAACCTTGCGCTCTACGCCTCGCTTTGCGACACGGCAGCTGAAGCAGCACTCCACAAGGCGGGTCCCCTTCCATGCCACGAAGCCGACGACTCCATAATCGCCGTACCTGTCCCACACATGCACTGCGCGGCATTCCGCCTCGGACAGAAGCCTGCCGAACTCCTCCCGGCCGTAGCGGTGCGCGGTAAGGTTGAGCTGGTTGGTGCGCTGCACGAGTTCCAGGCACCTGTCGGCCCTGCCGCCTTCGACGGAGAGCAGTTCGTGCTTGATTCCGCTCGCGGCGGCGAACGCCTCCGCGTCGCCGCCGAACGCGGCGGCCGCCTTTCTGCGCTTCATCTCGTCGCGGTACATCATCCTGCGGCGCGAGCCGAGTCCGGCGGACGCCGACGGCATGGCACAGGCGCACAGCGCGGCCAGTTCGGTCTCTGCGAACACTCGCACCTGCGGCAGTCTGTCGCGAACCTCCGCACGGTTCTCCTCGCGGTCGTCGACGAAAGCGATCGCATCCAGTCCTATATTCATCTCGGTTGCGAGCCGCTTCAAAGATTCGCTCTTCGGGCCCCAGTTTATCTGAGGGAACACGAACAGTTCCTCGATGCCGAGTTCTTCAAGTTTCGCGATTGCGTCGGCCTCGTCGTTCTTGCTGCATATGGAGTTTGCCACACCGCGGGCATCGAGCGCTCTTATCACATCAAGCACCCGCCCGTCGGAAACCACGGCGTCGCCTTCGCTCAGCGTGCCCTTCCACAAAACGCCGTCCAGATCCCATGCGACGCACTTCACTTCGGGCTCTTCATCTGCGTAAAGCTCGTTTACGGCGACAACGACTTCAGCCTCCGCCACCGGATCTGCCGGGCGCACAGAAAACAGCGTCCCCTCCTCGATACGCGGCAGGTCTACGGTCACCTCTTCTGGATCCGCGCCGATCTCAACCCTGTTGAGAAGGAGCACATCCCCTCCGGCGCTTCGAACCTCCATGACAAGCGCGACCGGACTTTTCGACGAAGCCGCAAAGCGCCACTTCGCAGGCATCCCGTTCAATCTGGAGCAATGGCGCACACAACGCCATCTTAAGCTTCTGAAGATTCCATACGGACCCCGCCCGTAAGGGAAAGGAATCCATCTCAGAACCTTCTGCAGCAAGCGGGCGATCGGCTCCAGCCGCGCGTTCCACGCATTCAAGCGCTTCGCGACCGCCGGCGACGCCATCCGCCCGTGCCACAGGAGTTCCAGCTTCCCCCATTCACGGAACCTTGCGCACCCGCCGCCAGGCATTTCAACTCGTTCGCACCTCCCGTGTGCGCCGCGACGGAACTTCGGGCAGCTCTTGAAGCACACCGGCTCGCCGCACTCCACGCAGTGATCTTCCCAGAAATCGGCGACGGTTTTCATGCCCTCTCCACCGCCTCCAGCCAGACCTTCGCCCTCGCCTGCGGCGTCCACGCCTCATGCGCCGCCTTCGCACCAGAGCGCAGGCGCGCCATGAAACCACCGTCGTTCGACATGCGCTCAAGTATATCCGCCAGACCCTTCGCATCGCGGCGCCCGAAAACGCACCCGCATCCGAAAAGTTCAACGAGCCATTTCGCGCCCATACCGTCCGACACTGCGACAGGCAGTCCGGCGTGGATCGCGTCATTGACTCTCATTCCCCAGGGTTCGCAGATTCCGCACGCGACGAGAACGTCCGCCCAGTCGTAGAGACGCGCCAGCTCGTTGGCCGGCGTCATTCCCCCGGTGCGCCTCAACTCTACGGGGATCCCGCGGTCTTTCAAGATGCCGACGGCCTTTTCCAGCGTTGCAACATCTCTATACGGAGCCTCGCCGCCTGTGTGCAGAACACGCAGCGGCGCGCCTCTGCCTCCGGTTCGCTCCGCGAATGTCCCGTCCGCCACGCTCGCATAGCCGAACGGCACTATCCGCTCGCGCGCCCAGCCGAGGCGCACGAGTCTTCCGGTTCCCTTCGTCCCGCTTGCGTTCAGAAATACGTCTGCGCAGCGCGCGACGCGCCCGACCTTCCACGGCAGGACGAACCTGTAGTATGCGCGCTTCAGAACGGCTTTCACGCCGACGCACATCTCGCACGGAGCCTCGGCGTTGACGACAACCTTCGCGCCGCCAAGCTTGGCCTCGAGTATCAACCTGCGCCACACCGCCGAGTTCTGGTAGACGCAAAAAACGTGCACCGAACCTTTCCCGCCGTGCGCCGACAGCACCGCGCGCCCCTTTTCAAGGTCGTCGCCTATGCGCTCGTACTCCAGCCCGCGCATTTTGCGCCCGCCGGACACAGGCATCACATCCCAAAGGCACATCGCAACCTTCACGTCGCGCGACTCCGCCAGCCGCTTGATCTCCGCGAACAGTGCGGCGTTGCTCCTGCACTCGCTGTGCGCCCAGACGACCAGTTCCTTCATTTTGCGCAACCTCCCGTAATCACGAAGTCCAGCGTCTTGCCGACGGCGCGAAGCGCCTTGTGTGCGACGCGCCGCGACACGGACATGTCCTTGACAAAGACTGTTCCGCGCTCCCTCGTGTCGGACTCGTACGCCGAGCCCCACGGCTCGCTCCCGTACTCCGCCTGTCCACACACCGCCGGACGCGCCGCATACAGCCAAATCCCGGCGGTCTTAGTCCAGCGCACCCACTCGTCCACAGGCGCGGGGAATGGGCTGGTGGTCTTTAGCATCGCCGCAGCCGCCCTCCTGTCAAGAATGTATCCACCGGTAGAAGTCGCCCATGGTATACGCACAAAAGACCCGGGTTCCGGCTCAACCAACGGAGCCGGGACGAACGGTGTAAGAACGATCGCTCGCGCCTCTTTCCCCTCCATGACAAATCTTTCCGCCGCGTCGAGCGCAGCCGGGAAGCCGTCCGTAGGCGATACATCGTCCTCCAGCACGCACGCGCATGGTTCATCCAGTTCGAGAAATTTGCGCCATGTCTCGCGATGTGACAGCGCGCATCCTATCTCCCCCGCGCGAGGGAGGCTCCCTTTGGCGCACCACCACCTGAAGCGGTTCGCCGCCTTTCTGCGCTCGCCGTCGGAGAGCCTCGCGCCGTCCACCGCCTCGATACGCTCGAACTTCACGCCGAGCGCATCGAGCCGGCGGGCCATCGTCGCCATACGCTCCGCGCGTCTGGCCAGATTTATGACAAACACCCTCATGCCCCATTCCTCCGACGCAGCCGCAACGCGATGCTTGCGGCAACCGCCGCCTCTACCGCGTCACCGGCGGCTTTCACCCAGCACAGCCGCTCAATACCGCCAGCCGGCGATTCTGACGCGAACCACACCCCCGCCGCAAGCAGCGCGAACTGCACGGGACGCTTCACGACATCTCCGAGAAGGATGAGATCACTGCGCCCCTTGGCGCTTGTATAGCGCATCGAAACGTTCGACACCGGGGAAAAGAACACTCCAAGTGCGAGAATTCTCATGTACGGGACGCACCCGACCCACGCCTCGCCGAGCACGAAAGCCGTTATTTCGCGCCCGAAAACGCATAGCACCGCCAGCGCCGGCCACAACATGAGAGCGTTGAGAACCATGTACCTGCGCGCGCTCCCTTTCCCGCGCGCCATCCCCGGCAAAGCCACGCGAGCGACCGACTCGTTCGCCGCCTCGGCCGGAAGCGCCGCCCAACGCTGGGCGCGCGTGAACAAACCAACAGACGCCGGTGCGAAGAGCCTTCCGATCGTAAGCTGGAACGCATTGG
>DGVK01000146.1 GCA_002395905.1 Verrucomicrobia bacterium UBA4286
CTCATCAAGCTGATGGAGCAGGAGCTGCGCAAAGATTGACGCGCCGCCATTCTCGCATAGACATTCCGTAGCGTTTCAGGAAAGCCGTGCGGAGGGCGTTTCCGGTCCTCCACCCGCAGAGGTTGGCTATCGCTCCAAGCTGCTGCGAAGGAGTTCGCAGCAGCAGCTCGGCATGTTCAAAGCGGACGTTGTTCAGTTCGTCCATTATCGTTCTGCCGGTGGCGCGGAGGAAGTCCATCTCCGCAAGCCGGCTGGAACCGGGGATCTGCGAGGCGACATCCTTGGCAGAGATTCCCTCGTTGAAGTGGTTTCTTATGTAGGCGAGCATCTTCGTCACGCGCGGGGGCGTCCCGCTGCCGGCCGGCGTTGAACCGCGCCGAATAAGGCCGAGCGCGCCGTACGTCTCGCGTACCGGTCCTGATGACGGATCTTCGATGAGGGACGAGAGGATTTCACATGCCCGGTAGCCGGCATGTTCGAAGTCGAGATGGATGCTGGAAAGCGCGGGATGGGTGTTTTCGCACAGCTGCGGGTCGTTGTCGACGCCTATGACCGAGAGCTTGGACGGAACCGGGATGTGAAGCCGCCTCGCGATGTCCAGCACATACACGGCGGCGTAGTCGTTTTCCGCCAGCACGCCGCACGGTTTCGTCAGAGAACTGAGAAATTTCGCACACGCGTCGGTCCTGGCTTTCTCCGTGCGGAAGGTTTCTTTTCTGCCGAACACCTCGCATCTCATGCCGTGAAGCCGCAGGATGCTGCGGAACTCCGCCTCGCGGTCGCGGCTCCAGAAGTGGTTGCCGTCGGTTGCGATGAACGCGAAAGATCTTACGCCGGTCTTGAGCAGTTCCATCGCGGCTTGTTTGCCCGGGCCGTTAGGCGAGGGGTTTATGAAGGACGCCCTGGCTGGAAGCGTTCTTGGATCGCGGCCGAGGAAGACGACCGGCACGTCTGCAAAATCGTCCGGATGAAAATAGTCCGGCCGCGTCCCCGAGCATTCGGCGATACATCCTTTCGGTTTCCACAGGTCGATGAGCTCCTGAACGTGAGGCTTTGCGCGGGTCGGCTCGACGACCTGGATGCGCCAGCCGCGCGTCCGCGCGAAGCGGAACGCGCCGTCTTGCTCTTTCAGCCACGCCTGTCGGCGCGACGTGTGGAAAAACAGAATCGTATCCATGTAGGTATTATACCATAACTTCCGCCGGTTGCACTGCCAAGAAGGATTTCGGTATAATACAAGCAACGGCCTTTTGCAGGCCGGGGCAAAAAGGACAGTGAAATGAAGGAGAAAAAGAGAATCGCGTTTCTGGACTATCTGCGCGTCGCGGCCGCATTCATGGTGATGCTCATCCATGCGAGCGAACCATACTATCTCGGCGGCGAGGCGCCAAACATAACGGCTGTCGCGAGCCGCGGCGACGCGATATGGATCGCGCTCGTCGAGGCCGTCTGCCGAGCGTGCGTGCCGCTTTTCGTGATAACATCAAGCTACCTCCTCTTCCCTGTCGCGAAACCGACCGGCGAATTCTTCAAGCGCCGCCTCGCACGGATAGCCGTCCCCTTCGCAGTGTGGTGCGCGGCCTACGCCCTGTGGCACGGTGAAAGCCTCGGCAGAATGCTCTTCAATTTTCCGGACGCCGCAGGCCATCTCTGGTTCGTGCCGATGCTGCTCGGACTCTACATTATCATGCCCCTTCTCTCTCCGTGGGCCGAGAAGGTGACGAAAGCCGAACTTCGCGGCTGGATCATGCTGTGGCTCTTCACGACCACATTCCCCTATCTGAGGCGGCTGTGGTCGGCTCTTTACGGCGAACCGTCGTTCGGTGCTGTGCCGTTCCTCTACGGCGAATGCCCGTGGAGCATGTTCGGCGCTTTCCACTATGCAAGCGGATTCATCGGCTACATGCTTATCGGACTGTGGTTCAGGCGGTTCGCCGCCGACCTCACGTGGCGGCGCACTCTGGCGATCGCGGCGCCGCTCTGGCTTGCCGGCGGGGCGGTAATCGGCGGAGGATTTTACGCGCGTATTCCGCAGATTCCCCTTTCGGCGCCGTACTCTCTCGCGGTGGACCTAGAGATGAGCTTTGAATACTGCTCGACCGGCGTCGTGATGACGGTCGTCGCGGCGTTCATGATCTTCAGGAAAATAACATTCTCGGGCGCGCTCTACTCGCGTGTCGTGCGGCCGCTTGCAGAGGCCAGCTACGGAACATATCTCATGCACATGTTCTTCCTCACACCTGTATTCGAGGCGCTCCGCCCGCACTGCCCCACGCCTGTCACGATTGTCGCAACGGCATCGGTGACGTTCGCCGCCGCCTCGCTGGCAAGCATCTGCGTAGGGAAAATCCCCAGGCTGGGCCGATGGCTCGCGGGTTGAGCCCGCACAAAGCGGGGCGGCAGGACGCCGGGCTTTTTGCTATAATACTGAACCAATGAAGGTTGTGTTTCTTTTCATCGACGGCGTAGGAGTGCGCGAACCGTCGGCGGACAACCCGGTGAACCCGGAGGTCTGCCCGACGCTGTGCCGCCTTATTGCGGAGCACTCCGTCCCCATCGACGCGTGCCTCGGGGTCGAAGGCCTGCCGCAGTCCGCGACAGGACAGGCGACGATGTTCACGGGGGTGAACTGTCCGAAAGCGATGGGACGCCACTGCGAAGGATTTCCGAGCCCGGCGCTGCGCGAGATAATCGAGGCGAACAACCTGTTCCTTCAGCTCAAGAAGCGCGGGCTTGCCGTGCGCTTCGCCGACGCGTATCTGGTCGATTCGCCAGAGGATCTCAAGGCACGCCGGTTCAAATCGGTAACGACGGTCATGGCTCTTACCGCGCCAGAGACGATCGCCACAGCCGAGGATCTCCTGCACGACCGCGCCGTGATGCAGGATATAACGCGCGAGACGATCCAGGACCGATACCCGGATGTCCCGGTTGTCACGCCGCAGCGAGCGGCGGAGCACCTGTTCGGCATTGCGCGGGAATGCGACTTCACCCTTTTCGAATTCTTCCAGACGGATGTATCAGGCCACTCGCTCGACTACACGCGCGCGTGCGCCGTCCTTCGCGCGTACGACCAGTTCCTGTCGGCGCTCGTGAGATACATCGAAGCCGCAGGGCTTACGCTTGTCATGACATCCGACCACGGCAATGTCGAAGCGATGCTTGAGCGCGGCCACACGCGAAATCCCGTGCCGTTCATCGCGCTCGGGCCGAAGGCTGCATTCCTGCGCGAAAGGGTGAAGTCGCTCGCCGACGTGACACCGTCACTGCTCGCCGCATACGATATGTAGCGGCGGCGCGCCGCCGGGCCGCGCGCGTCACCCGCGAACATCGGACTCTAT
Organism: Verrucomicrobia bacterium UBA4286; assembly: GCA_002395905.1. GTDB lineage: Bacteria > Verrucomicrobiota > Kiritimatiellia > RFP12 > UBA1067 > UBA1067. The sequence goes on from DGVK01000146.1 coordinate 3,342, forward strand.
CTGCCGCTTCAATTCTTCCAGCGAAGAGAACCGGCGCTCGGGCCGCACGAACCTGTGAAACGCGACTTCCACAGATTCTCCCTCCGCGACGGACGGGACTTCGCCGGTGAAGTGCATTTCAAGGACGGGTCTCTTCCAGGCCATTTCGCCGAAAGTCGGCGCAACGCCGTAATTCGCAATCGCTCGACAACCCGCCGCGAAGACCTCGTAGACGCCGCGGCGCAGTTCAAGCGACACGCCTTCAAGCAAGACGTTCACAGTCGGAAAGCCAAGCCCCGCACCGACCCCCTTGCCCTTGAACACTTCGCCGTGCGCCGTCCAGTCACGCCCGAGCATGGCCGAAGCGTCCTCCATCTCGCCGCATTCCAGCGCGCCCCTTATGCGCGTCGATGATATGCGCCCGCCGTCATGCACCGCATACGGTAAAACCTCCACAGTCAGGCCGAGACTCCTTAGAAGCGCCGCGTCGCCCTCGCCGCCGCGTCCGAAACGCCAGTTGCCGCCGCACCTCACAACACCGCCCCACGCAGGGTCGGCGAGATGCCGCAAGGCGAACTCACGCGCCGGCATCTGCGCAAGCTCTTTAGTGAAATCAAGCACGATCACTTCTCCAACTCCGCAGGCGCGCATCGCCGCGATGCGCTCTTCAGCGGACATCACCAGCCGTGGCGCCCTCTCGGGCGCAAGAACCGAAAGCGGGTGGTTGCGGAACGTGAGCGCCGCCGACGCCCCGCGCAGAATCGCCTGATGGCCGAGGTGGACCCCGTCGAAAAAGCCTACCGCAAGCCCGCGCCGAGAGGCGTTATGCATGAGGGGAAATCCTTCATCTCGGTTTGCAGAAGTCTGTCGAACGGAATCGCGTCTTCGACCTTGAACCTGCCTACGCTGAGTCTGCGAAGGCTCTCAAGCGTCGCGCCGCATCCCAGCGTCGCGCCGAAATCGTTAACGAGAGTGCGGACTATAAGGCCCTTTGTGCCGCTTAAAGAAAACGGCATCCTCCCGTCTTCACCAGCCTCGCCGACGTCGAACCGGTACACGTGGGCGAGGAAAGGCTTGTGTTCGCCTGTATCGGCCACCTCGTATGAAGCAGTCCCTTCGCGTCTCACGCTGCACCAGCGGCTCTCCGTCTGGAATACGTCGCCCTTGAACTCCGGCAGAACCGACGCGACGCGCTCGCGGAACGCCACGCCCCGCCAGCCGCATTCGGGCACAGCGCCGCCGACAGCCTCGCCCTGCACATCGTGGGTGTTTGTCGCGAGCCCGAGGCGCATCACGCCCTCGTACGACCGGTCCGCGCCCATAACATCGCCGACGTACTTGTTGGCGTCGTTGACAAGCAGGACGAGGAGCCCTGTCGCCGCAGCATCAAGCGAACCTCCGTGACCCACCTTGACGAGATTGAACTTGCGCTTGACCGTCTTCACGACAGACGAAAACGCAATGCCCGCCGGCTTGTCGACAAGAAGGAATCCGTCTAGATTCTCAAGAATCCGCAGCTGTGTGAGATTGGCCATCTTCTAGCTTCGAAAGTATCGCCAGCACCTCGTCGCCCTTCTCGAGCGAACGGTCCAGCTGGAACACGAGGCGCGGGGTGAACTTCATGCGCACCTCGCGGTTGATTATCTGCTGAAAGCGCCTCGCGTTGTGCGTGAGGTGCTGCATCGCGGTCTCCTTGAGCGCGTCATCGCCAAAGACAGAAATCTTCACGGTCGCATCGCGCAGATCCTTGCCGCACTTCACGTCCGTGACGGTTATCAGCCCGGGCGCGACAGTGTCGCCCTGCATGACCTGGTGCATCGCCTCGGCGATTACGCGCCGCAGCAGACTGTTCACCCTCTCAAGTCTGTCGACTCCCATCGCGGTCTCCTACAGGGTGCGCGGCAGCTCTTCGAGGACGTAGCACTCGATGACATCGCCGACCTTGAAGTCCTCGTAGCCTGCAAAGCACACGCCGCACTCCTGCTGGCCCGAGACCTCCTTGACCTCGTCCTTGAAGTGGCGCAGCGTCTGCACCTTGCCGTCCCACACCTGCTCGCGGCCGCGCTTGATGCGGAAGCGCTCCTTCGCGACAAGCGAACCGTCGAGCATCTGGGAGCCTGCGATCTTGCCGAGCTTCCCGATATCATATATCGCCTTGATCTCCGCATGGCCCTTGATCGCTTCGCGGTACTCGGGCGGCAGAAGGTCGAGCATGCAGTTCTTGACATGGTCGATAAGCTCGTAGATGATGCGGAAGGAGTTTATCCTCACGCCGTCGTGACGCGCCTGCTGCTGCACGCCCGAATCGTTCGAGATGTCGAAGCCGACGATGACGGCCTTGCCGGCGGCCGCGGTCTTCACATCCGTGAGAGAGACGTTTCCTGTGCCGGTGGCGATGATGTTGAGGCCGACCTTTTCGGACTTGATCTGCCCGAGCGCCTCGACGATCGCCTCCAGCGAGCCGCGCGTGTCAGACTTCACAATGACGTTAAGCTCACGCCTGCCCTCCGCCGCCATGCGGCTCATGAGAGCGTCGAGCGTCGCCGCCTTGGAACTGGAGAGCTCCTGCTCCTTGCGCTCCTGTGCGGTCTGCTCTGCAAGCGTGCGCGCACGCTTCTCGTCGAGCATGACGCGGAACTCTGCTCCCGCCTCGGGAACGCCCGAAAGTCCCGTGCACTTGACGGGCATCGCGGGCGGGGCCTCCTTCACCCGGCGGCCGTGGTCGTCGATGAGCGCGCGCACCTTGCCGAAATGCTCGCCTATAAGTATCGCGTCGCCGACCTTGAGCGTCCCGCCCGTGACGAGCAGCGTCGCGCATGGGCCCAGGCCCTGCTGCAGCTCGGCTTCGATCACATAGCCGTTTGCGCGGCGTTTCGGGTTGGCCGTAAGTTCGAGAACCTCCGCCTGGACGAGGATGTTCTCAAGAAGCGCGTCGACACCCATCCCGGTTATTCCTGAAACCGGACAGCAGATTATATCGCCGCCCCAGTCTTCCGGCGTGAGGCCGTGCTTCTGCAGCTGCTGTTTGACCCGGTCGATGTTGGCGGTAGGCTTGTCGGCCTTGGTGATCGCGACCATTATCTGCACGCCCGTCTGCCGAGCCACGCGTATGCATTCTTCTGTCTGCGGCATGATTCCGTCATCCGCCGCGATGATCAGAACCGCAATATCGGTTATCTGCGCGCCTCGCGCACGCATCGCGCTGAACGCGGCGTGGCCGGGGGTGTCGAGGAATGTGATCTTCTTCCCCGCGATCTCCACCTGGTAGGCGCTTATCTGCTGGGTTATGCCGCCTGCCTCGCCGGCCGCAACATGCTCCTTGCGAATCCAGTCCATGAGCGTCGTCTTGCCGTGGTCGACGTGGCCGAGGAAGGTCACGACCGGCGCGCGCGGCTGAAGAGACTCGGGCGGATCCTCAGGTATGAGGTCGTCGGCGTCGATCGCCTTGAGAACAGGCTTCGCCGCCGCCTTGTCGCGCGCGTGCTCTATCACCACTTTGAAGCCGTACTTCTCGGCCACCTTCGTCGCGACGTCAGGCTCGACGCGCTGGTTGATGGACGCGAGGACCTTTAGACTCATAAGGTCTGCGATAAGCCTGTTGGGTTTGATGCCGAGTTTCGCGGCAAGGTCTTTCACGACCACTGCGCCGCGTATGGAAATCTCGCGCGACTCCGCGTTCACCGAGATTCTGCCGCCCGGCTGTACGGGCTTCGCCGCGCCTGCGGCGTTCGTCTGGCGCTTGTCGAAACTCTTCTGGAGCTCGCGCCCCTTCCTGCCCTTGCGCCCGCGCTCGTCCTCGTAGTCGTCGACTTTCACGACCGGCCTCTGGGCGGCGGGCTTCGCCGGCTTCGGCGGCGGCTTGGTCGCGACGGTGATCGTTATGGACGCGGCGGGCTTCGCTTTCTGGAGAGGCCTGAAACCCGCTCCTGCACGCAGGCCTGTCTGCGTCGCCGAAACGGACGGCACAATCTTCGGCTTCACGCCCGGTGCCATGCGCAGCGGCTGCGGACGCGCCGCACCCTCGGTCTTAGCGGCCGGCTTTTCTTCCGCGGGAGGCTGCTGCGCCGCAGGCTTCTGCTCTGCGGCCGGCGCGGCGGCTTCGGCCACGACCGGTTCCTCCTTCACGAACTTAGTGTCGACGCTTTTGCCATCCGCCGCGGCCCTGGCGATTCCAAGATGCCTGTCCAGCGCAGACGCAGCCTTCTTGACACACGCCTTCCCGAGCGCCGCCGCACGCGCGGCCTTGGCCGCACGCACCGCTTTTACATCGGTCTTCGAGAGACCCGCGACTGCCTTTCGCAAAACCTCCGCGTCGCCATCGTCCAGAACGCTGATCGCACTCGTCGCGTCAAGTTCGGCGTCGGCCGCGGCCTTCAGCAAGGCGGCGCTCGTCACACCGGCTTCTTTCGCTAGTTCGTATACCCTCATTTTCTGCATCCTCGTTCGGCGTCAACGTCACTCCGCGTCCTCTTCGGTCGCGGCGGAATCAGCGTCGACGGCGGGACGCCCGCCCGCGCCGGTCAGTTCGGCGACGGCCTTCGCCGCGGCGTAAACGCCCTTCGCCGTGACCTCGTCGAGACCTGTCGCGGCGATGAAGCTCGCCTCGTCCTCCTCGACAATGCCTTCCACCGTGAGATAGCCCGCGTCGGCCATCTGGGTCGCGACCGCCGTGGACACGCTGAACGTCTCGGCGAGCTCCTTTATGGCCTCGGCCTTCTGGTCTTCAAAGCTCGCCGTCGCCATCGACTTCTTCACTTCGACATGCCAGCCTGTGAGCTTGGTCGTGAGGCGCACGTTCTGGCCGCGCTTTCCGATGGCGAGCGAATACTGGTCAGCCGCCGCCAGGACATGGACGGTGTTGCGCTGGTGCGTGTCGACCTCGATGGACTCCAGCTTGGCCGGCGCGAGAGCACCTGCGACATACTGGCGGATGTCCTCATTCCAGCGGACGATGTCGATCTTCT
>DGVK01000175.1:0-3510 GCA_002395905.1 Verrucomicrobia bacterium UBA4286
CGCAGATGCTCGACGACTTCAAGCCGAACGGCGTGGTCGTGTGGGACACGTCCGATGACGTGGAAGCCTCGCTCTGGGGCGGCGTCATGACGGCTACGGCGATGACCAAGGGGATACGCGGCGCGGTGATCGCGGGCGGAATACGCGACACGAAGCAGATTCTGGAGCAGAAGTTCCCAGTCTTCTACAAGTACCGCGTGTCGAACGGCTCTCTCGGGCGCTGCATGATAACGCACTATCAGGTTCCGGTCAAGATCGGGAAAGTGACGGTTCGGCCCGGCGACATCATAATGGGCGACATCGACGGCGTTATCTGCATTCCGCGCGAAATCGCCTACGAGGTGCTCCTTCGCGCCGAAGGCATCGAACGCAACGAGGTGGACATCTTCAGCTGGGTGCGCCAGGGCGATACCATCAGCGAGATCATCGACAAGGGCGGCTACTTCTGATTGCAGGCTTGATGTCGGCGCTTCAGCCGGTTGATCCTGGGTGAACCGTCCCTTATGGCGGCTGGCGAAGACAAGGGACTTTTGCTATAATACCCTCAATGAAGAAAACTGCAGTTTTGACGGCGGCCGCTGCACTGGTCGCATTGGGGTGGCTCGGACGTGAAGCCGTCGGGTTCGGTTCGGTAGCGAAAGCCGAGCGCGAGGCGGAGCCTGTTTCTGTAACAGTGGTCGCGGTGACGAACGCGGTGTTCAATCCGCCGCGCGAATACATCGGCCATGTCGAGCCGGCGCAGGTCACCGACATTCTGCCGCAGATAGACGGCTACATAAGGCGCGTGTGCTTTGCCGAAGGCGCCGTTGTGAAGAAGGGCGACCTTCTTTTCGAGATCGACGAGGAGCAGTACGAAGCGGCGAAGAACCTGCGCTATTCAGAGATCGCCAGCGCAGAGGCGCGCGTCATCGTGGCGCAGGCCGAGGTCGACCGCGCCGAGCGCTACTTCTCGCGTCTCACCTCCGCCGACGAGCGCGGCGTTACCGCGACCGAACGCGACACTGCGGAGACTACGCTTTCTTCGGCCAAGGCCGCCCTCAACGCGGCGAACGCGGCGGTCGGCCAGGCGCGCGCCGCCGCGGCGATAGCCGATTTCAACCTGCGCCACACCAAGGTGTATTCGCCGATCTCCGGTCAGATAGGCAAGGCCCTGCACCATGTTGGCGATTATGTGGCGCCGTCCAAGAGCTCTCTCGCGCGCGTCGTGCAGACCGATCCCATGAGAGTCGTCTTCCCTGTAAGCGACCGCGAGAGCTTCGCGTGGCGCGCCGGGCCGCGCCGCAGGCTGAGGCTTGTCATGCAGGACGGCTCGATCTATGAACATGAGGGCGTGCTTGAATTCGGCGACAACGAGATGAGCCGGCAGACCGCCACCCTTACGATGTTCGCAAGTTTCGCCAACCCCGACGGACGCCTCGTCGCAAACGCCTATGTGCGCGTCCTCGCCGACGACCTCGAACCGCGCGAAGCGCTCACGGTTCCTACGGCCGCGCTCACCCGCGCCGACGACGGACTTAAAGCGTGGAAGGTCGGCGACGGCTCGAAGGCGGTGTCGGTCGATGTGACGGTAGACGGAGAGTGGAACGGCATGTCGCGCGTCACCGGCGGCCTTGCGGCCGGCGACGTGATAATCCCCCGCGGCGGGTTCAAGCTCAAGGACGGCGATACGGTCAAGGTGGTGGACCGGTGAAAGTCTCCGACGCGCTAGCCTCCAGGCCAAGGTTCGCCGCCGTCGTCGCGACAGTGACGGTCGTCGCGGGCGTCCTCGCGGCGATACGAATCCCGATGGCGATGTATCCGACGCTGGCCCGCCCCTCCATCTCGGTGTCGTGTACGTATCCCGGCGCGAACGCCGTCGAGCTCATGAACACAGTCGCAGGTCCGCTCGAAGAGAAGATAAACGGCGTCGAGGGCATGGACCGCATGACGAGCTCCTGCTATGATTCGGGAGCGTATTCGCTTACAGTCAACTTCGCCGTCGGCTACGACCGCGACGTGGCGCTGATGAAGGTTCAGAGCAAGGTCCAGCAGGCGCTGTCCCTGCTGCCGCAGGAGGTGAAGAACACGGGCGTCACCGTTCAAAGCGGCACAACCGAGGAACTCGGCGTTCTTACGCTGCGATCCAGAGACGGACAGCTCACGCGCGACCAGGTGGCGGACTACATGTTCGGCGTTGTCAACCCTGCGGTGCTGCGCGTTTCGGGCGTCGGTAAATCTGTCGTGAAGGACGAAAAGATAGCAGTGCGCGTCTGGATGATGCCCGAGCGTCTCGCCTCGCTGGGACTCGGCACCGAGGATGTCGTCGCGGCGATCAAGGCGCAGAACGTCCAGGCCTCGCTCGGCACGGTCGGCGCGCGCCCTGCCGAAGAATCGACAGTTCGCGTGATGACGCTCATCTCAAAGGGGCGGCTTTCCACGCCGGAGGAGTTCGGTGAGATCATCGTCGCGACCGACGCCGCCGGCGGACAGGTTCGCCTAAAGGACGTGGCGCGCATCGGGACGGGTCCGCAAGGTTACGCCCATTCGGCGCTTTACGACGAGACGCCTGCCGTCTACGCCGTCATATATCTGCTGCCGGGCGCGAATCCTCTGGAGGCGATGGCCGCCGTCAAGGCCGAACTTGAAAACCTTGAGCCGTTCTTCCCCGCCGATCTAACCTGGGACATGACCTACGATTCGACGGAGTATATGAAAAAGGCTCTTGCCGGACTGTGGACCGCGATCGCCGTCGCCGCCGTCGTGACATTCGCCGCGCTGTGGATCGCGCTTGGCTCCTTCTGGGCAGCGGCGCTCACGCTTCTCACGCTTCTTGTGCCTGCATCCGCCACGGTGATAGGACTGACTCTTCTCGGAATGCAGGTCAATCTGCTTACGCTTTACGCGTTCCTCGCGTCGCTCGCGCTTTCGGCGGGGATGGCGGCCTGGGCGTTCACGTCCGTACGGCGCGGCGGCTCGCCGGGAATTGAGCACATCGCGGCTGCTGCGGCTGTCGCGCTGGCGGCGGCGCCGCTCGTGCTGGTCGACGGCGTGCAGGGGGTTCTTTTCAGGCAGTTCTCGGTCGTGTTCGCGCTGATGGCGTCGGCGTCGGCGTTCAATGCCGTCGTCATCGTGCCGGCGTTCGCGGGTCTATTCCCGAAGGTGCAAAACGCGCAGGACGGCGCAGCCGCGCCGCGCTCTTGGTCGCGCGGCGGCGCGGCCCTCGCCGCGCTCTTGGTCGCGCTGGCGGGTCTCGCGTCATACGTCATCACCGGCAGGCTTCCAAAGGAGTTCGTGCCCGACGAGGATATGGGCGTCCTGTACGTCGACTGCAAACTGGCGGAAGGAACGCCGATGGAGGTTACGAGCGAGGTGATGCGGCGCTTCTACCGCGAGGTGCGTGAGATCGGCGGCGTGGAGAAGTCGGCGACGCTCCTCGGTGAAAGCATAATCAACGGCGCGGGCGAGAACCAGGCGAAGATGCTTCTCGTCCTCAAGGACTGGAGCGAGCGCGGCCGCGACGAGACGTCCTAC
>DGVK01000175.1:3573-7887 GCA_002395905.1 Verrucomicrobia bacterium UBA4286
CGATAGCGAAGCGCGTCCACGAGATCGTGCAGAACATCCCGGACGCCGAGGCGTATGTCCTTAGAATCCCGCCTGTGAAGGGCATGGGAAGCCAGGGCGGTGTGACGGTTCTCCTGCAGTCGATAGGCGACAACGACCCTGTCAAGTTCTCCCGCGAGGTTCTCAGAATGCGCGGCGAATTCGAGCGTTCGCCGCTTGTCGAGTCGGTGACAGGCGGTTTTTACACCGACACGCCCCACCTGCGCGTAAAGATCGACCGCGCCAAGTGCGAACTTGTCGGAGTGCCGATGTCGAGCGTGTACTCGGCGCTTCAGCACAACCTCGGCTCGATATACGTCAACGACGTGAACCTCGGGACGCAGGTGAACCGCGTCACTGCCATGGCGGACTGGTGCGGCAGAGCGCGGCAGGAGGATGTCGAGGCTCTTTATGTGCGTTCGAAGAAGGGGGCGATGGTGCCTGTCGGCAGCCTTGTGAGTTTTTCCGAGGAGCTTGGGCCGCGTGCGTGCTACAGGTGCGACCAGTATCTTTACTGCACAGAACAGTTCGTCCCGAAGCCCGGCGTATCTACGTCTGAAGCTGTCGCGGAGGTTCTGCGGATATGCCGCGAAAAGCTCTCGCCTGGGTTCGTGAACGACTGGGCGAACTTCACATACGAGTCGCTCAAGAGCCGCGGCGACGAAGGACTGCTCACGGGGCTTTCGATTTTCGCGGTGTTCCTCGTGCTTGTGGCGTATCTCGAAAGCTGGCGCGGGGCCGTCGCCGCCATTGCGCCGTCGGTCGCCACCGTGCTCGGCGCGGTGCTCGCGCTCGCGGTCTCGGGCGTGTCGCTTTCGGTGTATTCGCGTTATGCGCTTGTTATGATGCCGGCGACCGCCGTCGCGATGACGCTCGTCTCCCGCACTGGGAGAGGCGCGCGGGCGGGCGCTCTGCTGCCGCTTCTCGCCGCGCTTGCCGTGCTGCCGCTCGTGTTCGCGGCAGGACCCGGCTCGGCAGGCAGCAGATCTCTCGGCGTGACGCTTTTCGGCGGATACGCCGCCTACGCCGCGCTCGCGGCGGCGCTGCCTCTCCACAGACTGTGCGATTCTTCAACCCGGAGCAAGGACCGCTGATGACGGGCCGCAGGTATAAAGTGACGATCGCCTACGACGGCACGGCGTATTCCGGCTGGCAGTTCCAGGAGAACGCTCTCGGAATCCAGCAGGTCGTCGAAGAGGCGCTCGCGTATCTGGAGGGCGGACCTGTGAGAGTCTTCGGTTCGTCGCGCACCGACGCAGGCGTCCACGCGAAAGGCTTTGTCGGCCATTTCAATCTCACGAAGCCCATACCTCCCGCGAACCTCGTGCGCGCGATGAATTCGCGGCTGCCAGACGCCGTGCGCATTCTCAAGGCGGCTTATGCGCCGGAGTCGTTCGACGCGAGACTCTCTGCGAAGGGGAAGGAATACCGCTACCAGCTCTACCAGGCCGCGATCATGCCGCCCCATCTCGCGCCGTACTGGACATTCTGCCACCGTCCGCTGGATGTGGAGGCGATGCGCAGGGCGGCGTCGTATTTCGTCGGGCGGCACGACTTTGTATCGTTCGCGGCGAACCCCAACCGCGAACTCGACACGACGGTAAGGAACATCTTTTCTTTCGAGGTGAAGAAGTCCGGCCCGAGGTACACTTTCATCGTGCGCGGCGACGGCTTTCTATACAAGCAGGTGCGGTCGATGGTCGGCTTCCTGCTGAGCGTCGGAAAAGGGAACGAGCGGCCCGAGGCCGTGCGTGAACTTCTGGAGGCGAAGGCGCCGCGAACGGCACGCGTCGAGACGGCACCGCCAAGAGGACTCTTCCTCTGGAAGGTTTTCTACTGACGCATGCTTCAACGGTTTCAACCAAAGACACTAAAAAGGAGATGACAATATGATGATCAGAGGATTGACGGCGGCGGCGGTTGTCGCGGCCGCGGCTGCGGCCGGGGGCGCGACGCTCCCGCACATATTCGGGAACGACATGGTCCTGCAGTGCGGGCAGCGCGTGCCGGTGTGGGGCAAGGGGCGCCCGGGCGAGAGCGTCAAGGTAGGGTTCGCGGGGCAGTCGGTAAAAACGACCGTCGGCGCCGACGGACGCTGGCGCGTCGATCTCGCGCCGCTCGCGGCGAGTGCGCGTCCGGCGGAGTTCCGCGTCGAGAGCGACGTCACGACTGTGTTCACGAATGTCGTCGTCGGAGAGGTGTGGTTCTGCTCGGGCCAAAGCAACATGGAGTACACCATGAGCGCCCACCGCAAGGTCAAAGACTGGGAGAAGGAGGTCGCCGCCGCAAACTGGCCGCAGATACGCCATTTCCGTCCGCCGCACAGAGTCGAGGCCGCGCCGGTCGACGACCTCGAAGCGTCGTGGGAGGTGACGACGCCGAAGACGATTCCGCCGCAGAGCGCCGTAGCGTTCTTCTTCGGCGAGACGCTTCACAAAGAGCTTAAAGTCCCCGTGGGTCTGATAAACTGCTCATGGGGCGGGACGCGTATAGAGCCCTGGACGCCCGCGGGCCATCCGGACGACCTGTGGCTTCTGCAGCACATAAGCGGGCACCATGCCCAGCAGCGGCCGACGGTTCTCTGGAACGGCATGGTCGCAGGGCTTGTGCCTTATGCGATCAAGGGCGCGATATGGTATCAAGGGTGCGCCAACAGGACGGACGGCGACGCATATCTTGACAAGACTGTTTCGCTCGTGCGCGGCTGGAGACGCGAGTGGGGGCAGGGCGACTTCCCGTATTTCCTCGTGCAGCTCGCGCCGTACAAATATGACAACGCGAAGAGCACGGTTCTCGCCGTTCTGCAGGAGGCGCAGGCGCGCGTTCCCGAAAGAGTCCCGAATAGCGGCTACACCGTCATAAACGACGTCGGCGATGTGAACGACATCCACCCGACCGACAAACGCACGGTAGGGACGAGAATGGCCGACCAGGTCCTCGACCGCGTGTACGGCAGGTTTGTGCGGCCGTGGAAGACGCCTGTCGCGACAGGTATGAAGGTCGAAGGCGCGGCTCTGCGCGTGAGCTTCGACAATGCCGACGGACTCAAGACGCGCGACGGTCTCGCGCCGACGGAGTTCGAGATTCGCGATATCACAGGGGCGTGGACGCCTGCCGCCGCGCGCATCGAGGGCCATGACGTCGTTCTCACGGCGAAGGGGGTCTCCGAACCGTTCGGCGTGCGCTTCGCGCCTTACAACGGTTCGACGCCCAATCTCGTAAACGGGGCGGGACTTCCTGCGGGGCCGTTCAGAATGGGAAGGCCGTGTCCGCTCGGCGCGGCCGAAAGGCTGGCCAGGGCCGACGGGTATAGATGTGTGCAGCGCTACGACATCCCGGTGAACTGCGATCTGCGCAAGCGTCCGCCGGCGATGCTCGCCGCCGCCGAGGTAGTGTCGCGCGTCGGCTATCTGCTGGAGCTTCAGGACGCGGCGGGCGAGACGACTTTCGCGTTCGCCGAGATGGACGCTTTTTCACCGTCGAGCAGCGAGCTCGTCCTGAGCGAAAAGGCCGGGTCGCGCCAGGTGCGCGCGAATGTGGGCAACCTCCGGGTGAGGACCAACGCCACTTCGCCCGGCCTCGTCCAGAAGGAGCGCGCGCGCGGTTTCGTAGAGTTCTACACCAGCAACTATTCGCCGAAGAAGATGGGCGAGCCGGCAGAGGGCGACGACCGCAGGTATGACATCAACGACACTCCCTCGCCGCAGGCCGTGAACGGTCTCGGCTACGGATGCCTTCAGGTCCACGACCTCGACGCGAAGACCACGGTGCTCGCGTTCAACCACTTCAACGCCGACTATGTGCCTTGCGACGTGGGCATTGGAAACTCGCGCGGCGAGCATCCCGACTGGACCTTCGCCCGGAACGCCGGCGCATACAAGGCGCGCCGGATTTCGGTCTGGGTGAAGTGAAGGGCGCGCGCGGCTATTCCCACTCGATCGTCGACGGCGGCTTGGAGGTTATGTCGTAAACCACGCGGTTTATGCCGCGCACCTCGTTGGTGATGCGCCGCGAGATCGTCGCGAGCGTTTCATAAGGAAGGCGCGTCCAATCGGCCGTCATTGCGTCCTGCGAGTCTACGCACCGCAGGGCGCATACGTTTTCATACGTCCTGCAGTCTCCCATGACACCTACGGTCCTCACGGGGAGCAGGACGGCGAAGGACTGCCATATGGACTTCCAGCCGGGGAGCCTGCGCATCTCCTCCTGGACGCGCACATCCGCCTGCTGGAGGAGGTGGACCCTCTCGGGCGTCACCTCGCCGACGATTCTCACCGAGAGGCCCGGCCCGGGGAA
>DGVK01000228.1:0-7192 GCA_002395905.1 Verrucomicrobia bacterium UBA4286
CCGTCTCTGAAGAGAAGGAGTTCCCCGCGCCCGGCGACACGCTGGCGGATCTTGTCCGCTACGCAGTTGCGAACCGCCCGGCGATGGCGTCGGCGCGGCTCGCGGTCGACGACGCGAGGCTCGCGCTCAAGGAGATCGACTCGAACGCGCCGCTTGCCAGCGCGACGCCATGGAACGCCATAGGTGCGGGAGCGTCGGGCGGCTACTCGGCCTCCAGCGCGGCGACGCACCTGAAGGATCTGGAAGGAAAGACGCGCGGCAGCTGGTCGGGCGCACTGTCGCTCGACATACTTCTATACGACTTCGGCCGCCATTCGGCGAACGCGCGCGCGCAGTCCGAGCGGGTGCTTGCGGCGGAGCTCGGGCTTGTCGACGCCGGCTATGCAGTGTTCAAGGAGGTGGCGGGCTCCTACTTCGAGCGTCTTCAGGCGGCGGCGCTCCTTGGCGTCGCATTGACCAACGAGCAGATGCGCGCCGAACATCTCGATCGCGCCAAGGCGCGGTTCGAGGAAGGCGAGGCGCAGCAGCTCGACGTGACGCGCGCGCGGCTCGATCTCGCCGAGGCGCATGAAGCGGTAGTGGCGGCGTCGAACCAGCTTGTGACGGCGACTGCGGACCTTGCGGCGTCTCTGGGCCTTGAGACGGGGTTCGGCGATTCGCTGCCTGGCGTCTCCACGAGCGCTGCGTTCGTCCGCGCTTTTGCGCCGACCGGCCGCACGGCGGCGGAGCTGTTCGACTTCGCGCGGACTAACGCGCCGTCGATGCAGGTAAGCCGTGCGCGACTGCGTGCGGCGTCGGCGGCGGTAGACGCGGCGATCGCCGATCTGGGGCCGTCGCTCAGCGCGTCTCTTTCGCTCAACTGGGCCGATCCGCTATGGTACTGGCGCTGGGGCGTGAGCGGCGCACAGTCGCTTTTCACGGGCTTTCGCAGGACCACGGCGGTCGACCGCGCGACGGTCGCGCTGAAGTCTGCGGCTGCGGATGTGGATGCGGCGGAGCTTGCTCTTTCGTTCGCGCTTGAGCAGGCCGTCGCCGAACGCGACAACGCGCGCGAGGCGTTCGAGTCGGCCAAGGCCAGCGTGCGCAGCGCGAGGGAGAATCTTGACACGGTTGTTGAGCAGCTTTCCGTCGGCGACGCCTCGCGTATCGAGCATACCGACGCCGTGGCGGACTTCGTCACGGCTCTGGCCGGCGCAGAGAGGGCTTTCTATCGCGGGCAGATCGCCGAAGCGGCGCTTTTCGCGCTCACGGGAGTCGAGCCGGTGTATGTGGAGCAGGTGGAGGATAAATGATGGACGTTGCCAGACTTGCGGCGGTCGCCGCGCTTGTCATTGTTTCGGGATGCGGTGAAAACGCGCCGCTCGCCGCGAAGAAGAAGGGGCCTTCGTACCGTCTGGCGCCGATCACGCGCACAGACGTCGTGCGCACCGTCGAGGCCACGGGAACGGTCACTCCGCGCAATTCGCCGTCGGGGATTCCCGTAGGCGCCCAGGTGAATGGACGTCTCGTAAAGCTTTTCGTAGACTACAACTCGGTAGTGACCAACGGACAGGTCGTCGCGCTCATAGACCCGCTCGTCTACGAGGCGAACTACAAAAGCGCCGTCGCGCGACTGCATGTGAGCCGCGCCAACGTTGAAGTCGGCGAGGCGTCGGTTCGGTCGCGAGAGGCCGAGCTCGCCCTGGCGGAGAAGACCTACGCGCGCAAGAAGCAGCTTGTGGAAAAGAGCCTGGCGCCGGTGGCCGATCTCGACAGCGCCGAGGAGTCGCTCGCCAAGGCTCGCGCAAGCCTCGATTCCGCGCGCGCGTCGCTCAAGAGCTCGAAGGCGTCGGTCGAACAGTGCGAGGCCGATGTCTCCCAGGCGGAGGCGAACCTAAGGTACTGCACGATCGTCTCGCCTGTCGACGGAATCGTGATCGACCGCAAGGTCGAGGAGGGCGAGACGGTCGTTTCGTCGATGAATGCGGTTCCTGTTTTGACCATCGCCGAGGATTTGAAGACCGTCTGGGTGGAAGCGACGGTTCCCGAAGCGGATGTAGGCAACATCAAAGTTGGACAGTCCGTGACGTTCACGGCCGACGCCTACCGCAGGAGGTTCACCGGCAGGGTTATCCAGATACGCCGCGCGGCGACGACGACCAACAATGTCGTGACGTTCCCTGTGATAATCGAGGCCGAGAACCCCGACGAGATGCTCTTCCCCGGCATGACGGCGACGCTTTCCATAGAGACCGCGCGCGCGGAGGACGTGGTGGTGGTAGCGGCGGCGGCGTTCAGGTTCCGTCCGCACGAAGAGGATATTGCAGGCCTCGGGGAAATTCCGCGCGGACGCAAGTTGTGGATTGTCGGCGATGACGGAAGGATAAGCCCGATGGTCGTTGCCGAGGGTGTGAGCGACGATTCGTTCACGCAGATAATCGCCGATGGAGTGGACGCGCTTGAAGGGCGCAAAGCCGTCGTCGGGTATCAAACCGCTGTCACCGCCCAGCAGGACGAGACGAACAATCCTTTCATGCCGAAGTTCCCTGCCCGCGGGAAGAACAAGGGGACCGCGCCCGAGCCGAAGAAGTGACGCGGCAGATTGCCCTGGGTCTTGCCCACGCTTTGCCTAAGTCTCGCCCAGACTTTGGTGAAGTCTCGCCCAGACTTTGCCTAAGTCTCGCCCAGACTTTGGTGAAGTCTCGCCCAGACTTTGGTGAAGTCTTGCCCAGACTTTGGTGAAGTCTCGCCCAGACTTTGCCTAAGTCTCGCCCAGACTTTGCCTCAACCCTGCCTGAACTTTGGGTCAGGACAGGCTGGCGAAGCCGCCGTGAGTGCGTTAATGGTATATTGCGTTTCTACAAGTTACAGCTGTGATGGGCCGTACGGCTTCATTTTACCGGCTTGCGCCGGAAGCGTCGGTCGTAGAGCAGCGCCGCGTTCGTGACGACGAGCACCGAGCCGCAGTTGTGGACGAGCGCGCCGGTGACGGGGGTGAGAACACCAAGCATCGAGCATATGATCGCGACGGCGTTTATCGTCATCGACAGAGTGATGTTGAAATGGATCGTCCGCACGCACGCGACCGAAAGTCGCTTGAGGTAGGCTAGGAGCGTGAGGTCGTCGCCGACGAGCGATATGTCGGCGGCTTCAACCGCTATGTCGCTCCCGGCGCCTCCCATCGCTATCCCGACTGACGCCGTCTTGAGCGCGACGGCATCGTTCACACCGTCGCCGACCATGCACGCGTCCGCGCCGCCGGACTGTATCGCCGCGACGGCATCGGCTTTTTCGGAGGGCATGAGTCCGGCGCGCACTTCCGTTATTCCGAGTTCCTGCGCCACACGGTTCGCGGTCTGGGCGTGATCGCCAGTCATGAGGCACGGCCTCACGCCTGCGGACTCCAGCTCGGCG
This sequence comes from Verrucomicrobia bacterium UBA4286, assembly GCA_002395905.1. Lineage (GTDB taxonomy): Bacteria > Verrucomicrobiota > Kiritimatiellia > RFP12 > UBA1067 > UBA1067. The sequence continues at coordinate 3,394 of DGVK01000228.1, forward strand.
AGAGCGTCCTTCGCTTCCTTGCGAACGACGTCCGAAAGCGCTATGAGGCCGATTGCCTTCCCGTCCGCCGCGACAAAAACCACGGCTCTGCCGTCCGCCCGGCGCTTTTCGGCCGCGTGCTCGGCGTCCGGCGGGATGGCGACCCCGTTGTCCTTTAGCCACTGTGCCGTCCCGCAGACGACCGAGGCGCCTTCGACCTTTCCCGTCACTCCGCGACCCGGCTTCATTGAAAACGCATCCGCCGGCGCGACTGCGGCAGAAGATTCCGCGGCCTTCGCGACGATTGCTTTCGCCAGCGGATGCTCCGACGAAGATTCGACCGCGGCCGCCAGGCGAAGAATTCGCGCGGGGTCCGTGTCGGACGCGAGAGGCGCGACCTCGTCGACGGCGAGGCGTCCTTCTGTAAGCGTGCCTGTCTTGTCGAGGCAGGCGACGGTGACGCGTCCCATCCGCTCAAGCGCCTCGCCCGATTTCACGATAACGCCGTATTTAGCGGCCTGGCCGATCGACGCCATTATTGCGGTCGGGGTCGCGAGTGCGAGAGAGCAGGGGCAGAACACGACCATCACCGTCACGCCGCGCACAAGCGCGTCGGTGAAGTTTCCGCCGAGCGCCCATGCGCCGAGGAACGTCGCGACGGCCAGCGCGAGCGCCGCAGGCACGAGCCGCGCCGCCCACTTGTCGGCGATGCGCTGTATGGGGGCCTTTCTGGACTGCGCCTCTTTGACGAGACGGATGAGCTTTTGAAGCGACGAGTCGGCGTCGACCTTCGTCACCTTGACGACGATAGTGCCGAACTGGTTCACAGACCCCGAGCACACTTCGTCGCCCGGCGCTTTATCGACAGGCAGCGACTCGCCTGTCATCACGCTCTGGTCGACGGAAGTCTCGCCTTCGAGGATAGTGCCGTCCACAGGGATGGTCTCGCCCGGGCGCACCTGCACGCCGTCGCCGACGCATATCTCGGCGAGAGGCACGTCCTTGAAGAATATTCCCTTGGCTCTGCACTTGGGGCAGGTCACTACATATCTTGCCGTCGCAGGGACGAGCGACGTGAGCTTGGCGAGGCCTTTGCGCGCGCGTTTGAGCGTCGCAAGTTCGAGCGTCTCGCCGAGAGCCATCAGAAAGGCGACCTCTCCCGCCGCGAACATCTGGCCTATCGCGAGGCATGAGACCATCGCGCACGAAATGAGAAGGGCGGTTCTTATCTTCTTATGGACGAAGAGCGCTTCGACAGCCTCTCTCAGAATCGGGAGCCCGCAGATGAAGACCGCGATGCAGGCCGGGTCGAGCCATCCGAGCGTGGACGGCCCATGGCGGCAGCCGTGGCGGTCCAGGGCGAAGCTCGCGGCGAGGCACGCCGCCGACACCGCCAGATACGGCCATTTTTCAAGGTGTTCGCACAGCCTTTCGAGCCATGCGGCAAATCCTTTCTTTTCAACTCCCGCGCCTTCGGCGGCGTTCTCTTTTGCGGCTATGCTGCAGCAGCTTCCCATGGCAGAACTCTCCTTTCCCGCTGACGGCTGCTCAGGCCATCTTTGCAAAATTCTCCAGGGATTCCGCGAACGACTCTATGGTCTCGTCGGCGTTCCCGCTTTCAATGCCTTCACGCACGCAGTGGCGCAGGTGGCCTTCGAGAATCATGAACGAAATCTTGTGCAGCGCGCCGTTCACGGCGGTGAACTGCAGAAGAACGTCCTCGCATGGAACGTCCTCCTCGAGCATCTTCTGAATGCCGTTCAACTGGCCGATCACCTTCTTGAGACGCACCTGCAGCAGGCTCGCGTCGCTTATGCACTTTTTCACTGGCTTCACTCCTTCTTTGACGAAACGGCGCGTATTATACCATACCCCTGTAGGGTATGTCAATGCGGCGTCCAGGGAAATATGGTATAATACCACCTCCAAAAGCAGAGAATCTTTTCAAGGAGAGCAAATGAACGACATCACGTTCGGACAGGCATGGGAGTACGGCGGCCCGCTTATGTGGGTTCTGGCCGGTTTTTCCGTCTTCGGTCTTGCAGTGGTCCTTTATCTGTGGATCGCCCAGGCCAGATGGGTTTTCATACCCTCCGCGCTCAAGCGCATGCGCGTCGCGAAGGATATGGCCGCGGAAGGTTCGCGCATAGCGGCGCGTGCCAACGCCGCAGTCGACTGGCTGGCCGATGTAGCGGCGATCGCGCCGCTCGTGGGCCTTCTGGGAACGGTGCTCGGCATGTTCAAGGCCTTCGGCGGGATCGCGAGCGATGTAGCGGCGGGCGCGAAGCCGGTGGTGCTGGCGCAGGGCGTGTCGCAGGCGATTGTCACGACAATCTTCGGCCTTGCAGTCGCGATCCCGTCTCTTCTCGCCTATGCGTTCTTCCGCCGGCGTGCGGCGAAGCGCGTCGCCGAGCTGGAGGTCGCCGTAGAAGAAATAACGAGCGCCGGGGGACAGGATGAAGTTCGGCGCTGACAAAGCCTCGAGAGCCCCTGCGGTCGCTTTGACGTCGATGCTCGACGTCATATTCCTGCTCCTGTGCTTCTTCGTCACAGTAAGCGTTTTCTCGCAGTGGGAGAGCGAGATTTCGATAAAGCTGCCCGCGTCGAAGACCGCCGAGCAGCCCGAGCGTCTGCCTGGCGAGATAATCGTCAACCTTTCCAAAGAGGGTGTCGTCAAGGTGAACGGCGCGGTAATGCCGCTTCACGAGCTCAAGATGCGTCTTGCGAAGATAGCCAGGTTCTTCCCCGGCCAGCCCGTGATCATCCGCGCCGACAGGGATACGCGCTACGAGTCGCTCGTCGAAGTGATGGACACCTGCCGCGAGGCGGATGTCTGGAACTTCTCTCTGGCGACAGAGGGAGAGGCGTCGCGGTGACGGCTTTCACGGCAGCGCTGTTCGCCGCGATAACGGTTGCGCCGGCCGACAGGATGGCCATGGCCGACCGTCTCTTCAACCGCGGCGCATACAAGGAAGCGCGCGCGGAATACGCCGAGCTTATAAACGCCAAGGCGCTCGCCGAGGATGAACTGCTCTACCGCTATGCGGAGTGCGAGAGGGCGATGGGCCGCGCCGATTCGGCGAGGCGCACGTACGGCGTGATCCTTTCGCGCCACCCCGCCTCGCGCCACGCCGATCGCGCGAGGCTGTCGCGTGCGCTGCTTTCCAAGGACTCCGAAGAGAAGATTTCCGAACTCAGGCTTCTCGATACAGACCGCATCCCCGCGGATATCCGCGCCTCGGCGCTTTATCATCTCGGTGTGGCGACGGGCGACGCCGCCGTCTTCGCGCGATGCGCCGAAATCGCGCCCGGCGGGAAGTACGCCCCCTACGCAAAGCTGCGCATGGCGTCGGCGCTTGCGGCCTCGAATGATCCTGCCGAAAGAGCGAAGGGCGTCGCCGTGTTCCTCGAAATCGCCGACGGACCGGACGGAGAATTAGCCGAAGAGGCTCTTTATCTCGCCGCTTCATCATGCTACGGTGACAGACGCTACGGCGAGGCGTCGTCGCTTCTCGGGCGATATATGAAGAAATGGCCTGCCGGGCGGCACTCGGCCGATGCGCTCAAGGTGCGCGCGTGGTGCGATTATCTTGACGGACGCTACGCCGACGTGATCGCTGAGTGCGGTGACGGTTCTACGGACGACACGGCGTTCCTCCTCGCTTCGGCCCATCATCTCTCGGGCGACGCGGCGAAGGCGAAGACCTTCTTCGAGGCGTATCTTGAAAAGTTCCCTCAGGGACGCTACCGCAAGGAGGTCGAGCTCCCGCTGGCGCGGCTCGGTTTCACGTCCGCAGAGAAGTCCGGCGACATGCCGCGT
>DGVK01000228.1:7239-21029 GCA_002395905.1 Verrucomicrobia bacterium UBA4286
GACATGCCGCGTGCGCTTGACTTCGCGCGTCGCGCCGCCGCTGTTTCCGGTCTTGCGGGCGACCGTCTGCGCGTGGCGTGGGCGATGGAGCGCTGCGGCGCCGGCGATGACGCCGAGCGGGAGTATCTTTCGATCGCGGCGGACTTTCCCGGTTCGTCCGAGGCGTCCGAGGCGATGTTCCGCAAGGCTCTCGCCGATCTTCGCGAGGAGCGCTGGTCGGCGGCCGATCTCGCCCTTGCGGAGGCTCTCGGCGGCAGGCTCGACCAGAGACGGCGCGGCGAGGCGCTGTACTGGCGCGGCGTCGCGGCGGTGCGGCTTGATCACGCCGAGGAAGGGGCCGGCTTCCTGCGACAGGCCGTTGAATCGGGGCTGGGGCTCGATCAGTCGCGCGAGGCGAGGCTGCTTGTGGCGGACTGCGATTTCAACGCCGGGCGCATCGACGCTGCTAAGGCCGCCTATGCGACGCTCGTGCGCGAGGGCGCGGCGGCGCGTATGAGCGCGGCCAAGACGCTTTCTGTAGGGAAGCTCCTCTTCCCTGGCGAGGAGTCCGCCATATGTGCGCGAACGCTTGCCGCCAGCGACGCGCCGGAGTGGAGACAGGCCGGCTATGCGCTTCTCGGCGCGGTAGAGGAGGAGCGCAAGTCTTATGCGGCCGCGGTCGAGGCCTACAGGAAATGCCTCGCCGAACCGTGCAAAACCGAGGACCTTCCGCGCGCCGCCGCGCGTCTTGGCGCGCTTGAAACCGCGAATGCGGAGTGGGACGCCGCCGAAGCGACGCTCAAACGGGCGGTCGAGCTCAACGCCGACAGTGTATCGGCGCGCGCCGAGGCCTACTTCCATCTCGCCGAGGTCGCCGTAGCGAAGAGCGATCCTGCGACTGCGAGGAAGTACGCCACGGTAGTTGTGATGCTTTTTGAAAACACGCCGTGGGCCGCGAAAGCCAGGACGCTTCTCGAAAATCTTAAGGGAGGCGAGTCATGAAGAGCGGAGGCGGGGCGACTGTCGATCTTCTTATAGCGGCGCTTGTGGTATCCGCCGCGGTGCACGTCGGCGTGATGATGTGGGCCGAGCCGAAGGTGATGACGCATGTGACATCCGGCGTGGCGCGGGCAGTCCGCCGCGCGCCTATGACGGCGAAGCGTGAAGAGCCGCCGGACGATCCCGTGAAGCTTGAGATCGTCGAGGACCTGCCCGCGCAGAAAGAGGCGCCGGAGGTTGACGACACCGCCGTAGCCGCGCCTGCGCCGGAGGAGCTTCTGCCCATCCCCGAAGAGGCTCTGCCCGTTTCGACCGCGATCGAAGCGCCGGATATTCTGGACCGCCTCAGGCCGGACGCCGACGCGCCGGTGATCCCCGTCGCGCCTGTCGTGGACGCAGTGAAAGAGATCGACGCCGTCGCGTCGATGCCGGTCGACTTTTACGCGCCTGCACCGTCGCTTGACATCGGCGGCCTCGCCGTCGCCGGACCTGTGCCGGTTTCTGCAGCAACGCCCGAGATCGCTCCGCCGCCAGAGGACGCGCCGGCTATAGACGCGCCGGTCGAAGACGAGATCGAGAAGATGACGTCGAAGAATGACTCCAAGGACGGCGCCGAGCCTGAGTTCAAACCGTCCGAAGATGTCATGCCGGAGGTCGACGAGAAGGTTGTAGAGCGCGAGAAGGAGGCGGTTCGCGACCTCCTCGACGTGGAGTCGGCGGCAGATATGGCGACGGCTGTCAATGTGGAGGCCGGCTGCTTCCGCTCGCCCGACGGTTTTACATACTTCAAGGCGTCCGTCACGCCCAAGGACCGAATGATGACAGTTCCGAAGGATGTCGTCATCCTCATCGACGCGTCCGGCTCGATCGGAGACGACCGCTTGAAGAGCTGCCGCAAGGCGGCGCGCGCGATACTGCGCTCCTGCACAAACACGGGAGACCGTTTCAACCTGGTCGCCTTCCGCGACAGATTCTCCTATGCTTTCAACTCGTGGCAGGAATGCAACGCCGACAGTTTCGAGCAGGGAGACAAGTGGCTTTCGCGGCTGGTGGCGCACGGCCGGACGGACGTGTTCGCGACGATCGCCTCGGTTCTCACCCTGCCGCGCGACCCTGCGCGCCCGCTCATAGCCCTTGTCGTCACCGACGGTGACGCGAATGCGGGTGTGAGCGGAACGGCCGAGATACTTTCCCGGTTTTCGGCGCTCAACGACGGGCTTGTGAGCGTTTACATGTATGGCGTCAAATCCTCCGCCAACCGTGAGTTGATCGATGTTCTGACGCGCGGCAACCGCGGTGAAAGTTTCGTCTACGACGGCTGGCGCTGGAACGCCGGGTCGGGGATAGAGGCGCTTTCGGAACGCTTCCGCGACCCGGTCGTCACCGATCTGCGCGTGATATTCCCCGCTTCGCTGGAGGCCGAGGCGTATCCGTCGCTTTTGAAAAATGTATATCGGGGGAACAGCGTCGAGATAGTAGGGCGTGTGAAGGGTTCCCCGGATGAGATTTCGTTTTCGCTTCGCGGTCTTGCGGGGACGGTGCCGTATGAGGGATTTTTCCGCCTGCCGCTTTCGGGCGCAGCGCAGGACGAAGGACTGCCCGCGCTGTGGTCGAAGGAGCGCGCCATAGATTTGAAGCTGCATTGAAGATGACAAGACCGATCCCCGACGAGGAGAAGTCCTCCGCCTGCACACTCTCCGACATGGAGATTTTCATTTTCCCCGAGCTTATGTATTCGCTCGTGCTGGCCAACATGCTCTCGCCGCGCATATGGGCGTGGCGAGAGCTGGAGTGGTTCGCCGGCATCCGCGAGATGAGGCCGAAGAAGCGGCTGCAGAGACTGCGCCAGCACATAATGGACAATTACACCTTCAATCTGGATCTCGATACGTGGGGCCTCACGCATCAGCAGACCGAGCTCGCGCGCTTTTCGCCGTTCCTCTCGCCGGATGACATAGCGAAGTCGAACGCGCTATTCGGCTATCAGGGCGACGTCTACTATTATGATATCGACATACGCCGTCATTTCGGGCTCGACAAATATACGTCCGACACGATTCCATACTGGAAAACCGAAACGGTCGAGGCGATGGACGCGTTCCGCCACAAGGAAGGCCATGCCGTCGGCGCGGGGGAGTGCGTTTCTCTTGCGGGGCTGTACGCTGCGGCGGCATTTGTCGTGTGCGGTCTCCCGCTGGAGTCCATCTACCTTATGGCGACGCCGCTCCATTCGCAGAACTTCATTGATGTCGACACAGGAATTCTTACCAACAACCGGCGTCTTGTGACGAAGGCGATGTGGGCGAACGGAACGGTTATATCCCAGCAGGCGCGCCGCGCCCTCGAGCACGAGCGCGTTACGATAGTCTCCCATTCGACAGGCTGCATCCACCTGCTCTATCCCGACGCCACGATAAGCCCCGAGGCGTATGCCGCCTTTTCGGAAAAACTCCGCGGCTTTCTCGTCCCGCCCAAGGACGCTCCCGACCAGCGGCTTGTGGAGCCGCGCCTTCCGGACGCCTCGCGCGTGCGGTTCGTCGGCGAGGACGCGCCGCTCGCTCTCACGCCCGAGATGGACCGCGCCGAGATAGCAGACCGTCTTGAAGCGCTGCGCGGCTCGAACCGCGCCGCCGCGCTCGCGCCGTATGCCGGGCATGAACTGGGGAAAACCGAAAGCGCGCCTTTCGTCAAGGCGGCTCTCGAGCGTTCGCCGGTTTCGCGCATGGCGCTTGCGGGGCTCCCCGAAGCCGAGGCGCTCGCGCGCATAGATGCGCTCGTCGGCGAGTCGATATACGACGGAACATCCCGCCTCGCCCAGCCGGATGAAGTATGGAACTTCGCGCGCGGCGACGGACTGGAAAAGTGCCTGCTTGCGGCGAACGCCGTCGGCGGCGACGCGATTGCCGTCGATGGCGGCGTAGCCCGGCTTTTCAGAGGCGGGAAGACGCTTTTCGAGGCCAGAACCTCCAAGCGCCCCCTTGAAGCCGAATGGCTCCTGCGCCGGTAACGCCCCCTTATTGTCGATGTGTCCTGCAAGGCGACCCGCCGCCCGCCGGTTTTCTGGGTGTTGAACAGCACTGCGGCGTTTATGGTATACTATGCGTCATGGCAACTATTTACATTAAAACTGCTGCTGTCGCGGCGGCGCTGTTCTGCGCATCGGTTGCAGGGAGTCTCTACGGAGCCGAGCCGGCAGACGTGATCTGCCAGGATTCTTCGCGTGTGGAGAGCGACGGCACAGTCTGCATCGACAGTTCGGCCGCGCCGAACGAGTTCGCCTGGCGGCGTTATGCGATGACGGCTGAAAGTTTCGCTTCCGGCGAGCGCTACCGCGTCACATTCCGGGCGCGCGTGGCTGCGCACGGCAAAAACTCATTCCTCTTTGTTCTTGTGCGACCGAAGGGGCAGAGCGGCGACGAGAAGGATCTCGCCTCGTTGAAGATCAAGCCGACCGACGGCGAGTGGAAGGAGTGCGAGTTGAAATTCGAGGTCGGCGGCATCGGCGACTACCGCCTTCAGTTCCACGGCTGGAACCGTCTCAAGGCCGAGATCGCCGGTCTCAAAATCGAGCGGCGCCGTCCGTTCTCGTTCATCCCGGCGGAGCGCGGCGCGGCGAAGAGCCGTGCACCACTCGTGAATCTTCCTCGCGGCGCCGAGGAGTTCGAGGTAGACGCGCCGCGCAATGCGGCCGGCCTGGTGCTCGACTGCGCGGACTACGGCGTGAGCGAGACGAACGCCGACAACACGGCCGCTCTGCGCGCGGCATTCGCGGACGCGAAGGCGAGGCGCGCCGCGAAGCTCGTCCTGGCGCGCGGCAGATACGCGCTCAACACCGATGCGCCGCTTGTGCTCGACGGTTTTTGCGACTTCATCTTCGACGGCGGCGGATCGGTCTTCGTGTCTTACAGGCACGGCGGCGCGTTCATTAATCTGTGCCGTTCGCTGCGCACGAAGTTCATGAACTTTTCACTCGACTGGGACTGGTCGCGCGAGCCGCTGGCGAGTCTCGTGCGCGTGGTGCGCACCGACAAGAACTTCTTCGACCTTGAGTTCGCAGACTATCAGGATTTCCCCGACAAAGACGCGGCGCTGGTGGTCCTCTCGGCCTACGACCCGAAGACGCGCTCGGTAGGGCTGGAGGACGGTGTCACGCGCTATCTCGACATGGGGAAAGCGAAAAACGACCGCGTCCGGCGCACCTGGCTCGACGGCCGCACGGTGCGTGTGGATAGCGTGCCGAACGGGATCGCCGTCGGCCAGCTCTACCGTCTGCAGCACTACTACTACCATTACAACGGCTTCGTGCTGAACGACGTCGAGCACCTTTCGCTTGAGAACGTGACGGTTCTTTCCACTCCCGGTCATGCGTTTGTGATGGGCGGCAAGTCCCACCACGTCGCTTTCAGACGCGTGAACATAGTGCCGCCGAAGGACGACCCGCGGCGTGTCATAACATGCACGGCGGACCACTTTCACATCGGCTGCAGCCGCGGGTTCATCAAGCTGGAGGACTGCGAGTTCTCGTTCGGCGCGGACGACATAATGAACATGCACGACAACACCGCCTTCGTGCGGCGCACTGGGCCGCGCACCGTTCGCGCCGATCATGCCGTCGCGCTCGCGTCGGCGCGCAAGGGCGACAGGATCGAATTCCGCAACGGCGACTATTCCCCGGCAGGCTTCACCGGCACGCTCGTCGAGGCGCGGCGCATTCCCGGGACGCGCTGCGGGTATGACGTCACCTTCGCCGAGGATGTCCCCGAGGTGAAAAAGGACGGCTTCATCCTATTCAACCGGGCGTTCGACACGCACAACGTGATCGTGAGAAACTGCCGCTTCCATGACAACCGTGCTCGCGCGCTTCTCATTCTCGCGCGCGATGTGACGGTGGAGGACAACGTGTTCCGCCATCAGGAAATGGGGGCGATCAAGATCGAGACGGGCTACACCTACCACAGCTGGAGCGAGGGGTACGGGGTGAGCAACGTGGTGATACGCGGCAACCTCTTCGACACGGTGAATCCGTCTGGCAGCAGCGCGTCGCACCGCCAGCGCTCGATATACACCGGCATCTACCTTAGAACCGATCCTTCGCCGGATACGACGGACTATCCGATAATCAGCGACATCCTCATAGAGAACAACACATTCCGCGACAACACCGGCGTCACGGCGTATCTTTCCAGCGTGAGCAATGCGGTCGTTCGCGGGAACATCATCGAGGATCCCACCCCGCGGCGCAGGGAGAATCCATTCCGCTCGCAGTTTTTCCTTACCAACGCACGTGATGTGAAGATCGTCAATAACGTCTACCGCGCCTCTCCTAACGTGCGGTCGCCCGGCGTTGTCTTCGACCCCGAGACCTGCGCCGCGATCGTCGCGGAGGGCAACAAGGTAGAGGGAAGATGACGCTTGCTTTTTCTGTCCTGCCGATCGCGGTGTTGATTCTCGCCCTCGCCAAGCTGCGGCTTCCGGCGTGGTGCGCGGCGCTTACGGCGCTGGCCGTCGGCGCGGCAGAGGCGTTTTTCGTGTTTGGCCTTCCCCTCGGCGAGATAGCCGGCTCGACGGCCGACGGCGTCGCGACGGGACTTTACCCGATAGGACTCGTCATCGTCGCCGCGCTGTTCACGTATGCGGTGACGGATGAATCGAACGCAATAGCGGATATCAAGAGCGCGCTTGCCGGGCTTTCGTCCGACAGTCGTTTCCTTGCGCTCCTTGTCGCGTTCGGGTTCGGCGTGTTCATGGAGGGGATGGCAGGATTCGGAACGGCGGTCGCGATCCCCTGCGCGATTCTCGCAGGCGTGAAATTCGATCCTGTTAAGGCGGTCCTGTGCTGCCTTGTCGCCAACACCACGCCGACCGCGTTCGGGTCTGTCGGCGTGCCTACGATGGTTCTTGCAGGCGAGACCGGCCTTGAGATCGGGCGTCTTTCGACCACGATCGCAGTTCTGCAGCTTCTCGTGACAGCGCTGTCGCCGTTTTTGATTCTCTTTATCGTGGACGGCTGGCGGGGGCTGCGCGAGTGTTGGCGTCTGGCGCTTGTCGCGGACGCGGCACTTATTGGGTCGTGGCTTGCGGTCGCGCCGTTTCTGGGATGCGAGCTGCCGAACATTGTCGCAGGTCTTGCGGTGATGACAGCGCTTGCCTCGACCTGCTGGCGACGCGGGGTGATAGACTTGCGGCGCCAGTTATGGGCATGGCAGCCGTTCGCCTATGTCGTGCTGGCCCTAGGCTGCGCGGCGCTTCTGCCGCAGGGCTGCAAGGTTTCGCCGGGAGTCGTGATCTTCGCGGCCGCACTCGCCGGGGGATGCTGCCAGGGGCTTGGCTTAGGGAGGCTCCTCCGCCTCGTGGGACTTACAGTGCGGCGCTATTCGCCTGCACTGCTGACAATCTGCGCAGTTCTGGCGCTCGGGAAGGTCATGGGAGCGTCCGGGATGATTCGCGTCCAGGCTGACGCCTTGATAGCATTCACAGGCCGGGGTTATTGCGCGGTGGCGAGTGTGGTTGGCGCTTTGGGTGGTTTTGTGACGGGGTCTGGAACGAGTTCCAACGTGCTTTTCGGCGCGCTTCAGGCGTCCGTCGCCTCGTCCGAGGCCGAGCGCTATCTTTTCGCGGCGGCGAATCTCATGGGGGCGGGGATCGGCAAAATGATCTGTCCGCAGTCGCTTATTCTAGGGTGCGCCGCCGCCGGGCTTGCGGGCCGCGAGCCGGAGGTCATGGGAAGGGCGCTGCGCTATTTCATCCCTGTTCTGGCGCTTGCTTGCATAGTGACATTCGCGTTCGCGGTCGCATAAAAAGCAGCGGAAAAAGACGCCGTATGAAAGCCTTCAAAGGTGGCAAATAAAAATTGGTCTTGTATACGGCCTAGATCCCTAGTGGAGGCGCATACAGTCTTCGGTGACTAGCGAGTGAGGCGTCGGCGGACGGCTCTGGATTGCTATAACTTGCAGTTTTGAATTTTGGTTGAGAATGCGTTTTGTGCAGTTATAGAAGGGGAGGGCGGACAGTTCGGCGAGAGAGCCATGCAATCTTGCCCAGACTTTGCCAAAGTCCTGCCCGCGCTCTGGCGGGGGCTGTGAGGTTTTGCATACTGTGTCTGCAAGCGCGGGTTAGTTTTGATATAATACTTCCATGAGAAAAACAGTTTTAGCTATTGCGGTATTTTCTGCAGCGGCGCTCGGCGCGGCGCAGTTTCTCTCCAATGAGGCTCTTCGCGGACAGAAGGGTGCGCTTGTTCTGCAGTGCGGCAGCGACTGGTGCGTGAGCGGTGAGAGCGTGCGCGAGGCGTTCGAGAGTTCCGACTTCAAGCGCAGCAAGGCAGGCTCGCAGTATGCGACAGGCGTCTATGACGACATGGATTCGCCGACCGATGCGGTGAAGTCGAAGAACGAGCTTGTGTCCGACATCCTCATCCGCACGAAGCGCTTCCCCGCCATAACATGCTACACGCCCGTCAACGGAGAGCTCAAGGTTTTCGCGCAGATCGAGAACGTGCCGGCGAGCGTGACCGGTGAAAAGCTCTCCAAGGCGATAGCCAAATTGACGGCGCGCAAGGCCCAGGCGGAGTCGCTTTTCAAGAAGGCCGCCGCCGAGAAGGACCAGTCCAAGGCGGCCGACCTTTACGGACAGGGCTTCGACATTCTCGCCTCGATGATGGGACCTTTCCATTTCAAGGAGCTTACGACAGGGAAGTGCGCCTGGCGCAAGGAGTGGGACGCGCTTGTGAGGCTTGACGCGGGCGACCGCTTCGGGTGGCTCGCCCACTTCGACCTCGACGAATACAGAGCCGTCGCCCTCGTCGCAAAGCTTACGAACGAAAAGACCGAGGGTTCGATGGGTCACGCGCAGCACCTCTTCGAGAAATACAAGGCGATACCGCAGGATCACTTCACGCCGAGCCAGAAGCAGTTCGTCAAGATTCTTGAATACGCGCTCACACAGTCAGGGACAGACAAACCTCTCACACAGCCCCAGCGCAAGCTGATGAAGGAGGTGTTCGAGCTGGGGCGCGACACTCTGTGGGGTCAGTTCGCAATGGGCCGCCTAATGATGGACGGCGAAAAGATCGAGTCGAAGGGGCTCAAGCGCGCTGCGGTGCGTCCGCGCAAGGACGCCCCTTCGGGCGGTGCGAAGCAGTCGTTCCCGATCGACAGCGCGAAGAGCCAGGTGGGGACGATCAAGCCCGGTGCGAAACTCACCGAGGCGCAGAAGCTCGCAATCGCGCGCTATGCGGCGCTGCGCCTTATCGGGCAGCGCGGCTGGCAGCAGCTTGTGAACCGCCCGGGGAGCGGTGCGTTCGTAAAGGCGTTTCTCTCCGACCGCGAGTGGCTCGAGGATTTCGCCTGGAGCGGTACGTTCCCGGCGAACAGCGAGAACGCCTGGGTTGAAGCGGGGACGGGCCCCGGTGACGGCGCGGCGGCGATTCTCGCGCTGGAGTCGCTCATCTTCCAGGACAACGGCCGCTGGGTTCCGTTCGCGGACGGCAGGTTCGAGAACAACGAAGGCCGCCGTTTCATGACAGCTCTCGCGCAGGTTTATCCCGATAAAGACGAGGAGTGGCTTGCGGACGTTCTCGACGCGTACCGCGCGAGCGCGCTTGCTGGCAGGCTGCACAAGTCGGCCTACGACCAGCCTGTCTGGCTGTGGCGGTTCGCCGTGCACCAGGGGCACGGAACCGCCGGCGCCGACAACATGGCCGCGCAGCAGCGCCATCTCGAAAAGTTCGTCAATCTGCCCATGCGCGAATACGGCGGCACGCCGTGGATGATAGAGTACCGCCTCAAGAACTGCTTCGGCGATTCAGTCCACGGCCCGTGGTACTACAAGCCCTGGGCGACGGCGGGCGAATGGCCCAAGCGCAAGTATTCGCAGATGGTAGGCGGCGTGTGCGGCGAGCTCTCGAAGTTCGGCAGCGCGATAGCGAACTCCCACGGGATGCCTTCGACGACGGTCGGCCAGCCTGGCCACTGCGCCTACACGCGCCGCCTGCTCGACGGCAGCTGGGAACTGGACTACAATGTGACCGGCCACTCGCAGATGCACATGTGTTTTTGGAACAAGCACGAGTGGCAGTACACCCCCGCGCTAGAGGGCACGTATTCGGGCGACCGCGAAACGCGTCTCGCGGCGGAGCGCATGGTGGCGCTGGCCAACATGGCCGAGGAGTCGAAGAAGGATCCCAAGGTCATCGAATCCTACTTCCAGCACGCGTGCGCCGCCAAGCCGGACCACTACGGCGCATGGAATGCCTACGGCGAATGGCTGCTGAGGTCCGAGACGCCGCTCGACAAGCTCAAGGTGTGGGTGAGGGGCTGCGCGCGCGGGATGAAGTCGGGCCGTCAGCCGCTGTGGAACATCCTCACGCCCTACTTCGAGCGCGTTGCGAAGGAGAAGGGCGCGAAGGCGTTGAAAGAGAATCTTCTCGAGTTCGCGCCGCTTCTCAAGCAGGGCGGCAGGAAGATCTCCGAGGAGGCCGACATAAGCACCGTTCTAGACGTGTGGACGAAGCCGCTCGCCAACGACAAACAGGCCATGTACGAGGTTCTCAAGGCGACGCTCGAAGCGCAGTACGGCACGAGCGACTATTTCTCGCAGGCGATGGGCTGGGGCAGTGAATACTTCACCAAGTCGTCCGAGGGGTCGGTTCTCTTCTCCAGGTGTATCAACGAGGCGATAGCGTCCGCGACGAAAGACGCGAAGGGCGGCGCAGCGCAGGGAGGCGCGATGGACTTCGGCCCGATGCTTCTCGCCGCGAGCCGCAACGGGAACATCGAAGCATTCCGCAACATTGTAAAGCTCCAGCAGAAGCTCGCGCCCGTTGCGTCCGCCGGGCAGAAATATCCGCTCAAGGACTTCGGCGGGGCAGACCTCGTGAGCCGCGACGGTCTTATAAAGACATCGTCCACGTGCGGACACGACAAGCCCGCGCGCTATCCGCTGGCGATCGACGAGTCGCCCTGCGGCGAAGGCGCGTTCCACACCGAGAGCGAGGATTCCCCCTGGGCGGTCGTCATGCTCGCGGGCCCGACGGATGTGAAGGGGATTATCGTCGAGAACCGCTTTGGCGGCGTCAACGGAAACCGCCAGGTGCCGATCGTCGTCGAGATATCTGAAGACGGCTCCTCGTGGAAGGAGGTCTTTTCAAGCTCGTCGCGTCAGGATACCTACCGAGTCGACCTGCGCGGATCGTCCAACCGCACAAGGCAGGTTCGCGTGAGCCGCCGCAAAGGCGACCGCAAGGAATTCTTCCACCTCAACAAGATTCTGGTGTATGGCACGAAACTCTACTAAGTTCAAGGCCGTCATTCTCGCCGGAGGCTCCGGCGAAAGATTCTGGCCTCTCTCCACGCCCGAAAACCCGAAGCAGTTTCTGGACGTCTTCGGCGGCGAAAGCCTCATACGCCAGAGCGTCGCGCGGCTCAAGGGGCTTGTCGCGCCAGAGGACGTGTTCGTCGTGACCTCGGCGGGTCTCGCGGCGAAGACGCGCCGCGAACTGCCCGAACTGCCGCGAGAAAACATCGTCGGCGAACCGATGCGGCGCGACACGGGGGCGGCGGTCGCTCTTTCGGCGGGGCTTTGCGGCGAAGGGGTGATGGGCGTGTTTTCGTCCGACCAGCTTGTCCGCGACGTGAAGGGGTTCCAGAAGGCGGTGAAGTCTGCGGTCGCGCTGGCGCAGCGCGAGGAGAAGATCGTGACGCTCGGCATAAAGCCGACAGGCCCTTCGACGGCGTTCGGCTACGTAGACCCGGCGAAGGGTCGTTTTGTAGAGAAGCCGGACGAGAAGACGGCGCGCGGCTACCTGCGCAAGGGCTATCTTTGGAATGCCGGCATGTTCATCGGCCGCGTTTCGACCTTCCGCGCAGCTTTTTCGAAGTTCGCACCCGCTCTCGCGCCGCTATGCACCGCGCCGAAAGTGTCGCGTCTCAAGGCGGTATATGAACCTCTGCCGAGGATATCCTTCGACTACGCCGTGATGGAGGAGCTGTCGCGCGAAGGGGGCGTGGGCGTGGTGCCGGGCGACTTCGGGTGGGACGACGTGGGCGGCTACGGCGCGTTCGACCGCTACTACCCGCACGATGCGAACGGCAACGTCGCCGACGGACGGTGCGCGATAGTCGACGGACGAGACCTCATATGCGTATCTAAGGGTCCGCGCGTGGCCGTGATGGGGGTGAGCGGTCTTGTGGTCGTCGCTACGAAGGACGCGGTTCTCGTTACATGCAAGTCGCGTGTCGGTGAATTGAAGAAACTTGTCGCGGCGGCGCAGTGACGGCCGGACCGTTTCACGGTCGGCGCAGTCGTCAAGAGAATATGATATAATACACGAAACTTTCGTTCGTAGACAAAAGAGAAGAGAACATGGACAAGCATTACGACGCCAAGGCCTGCGAGGCCAAGTGGTATAAGTTCTGGGAAGAAGGCGGCTGCTTTCACGACGAGCCCGGCGAGGGCGTGCCGTATTCTGTGGTCATACCGCCGCCGAACGTCACCGGCATTCTGCACATGGGGCACGCGCTGAACCAGACGATTCAGGACATACTCGTAAGATGGCGCCGCATGCAGGGCCGCAACACGCTCTGGCTTCCCGGGACGGACCACGCCGGCATTGCGACGCAGAACGTCGTTGAAAAGGCTCTCAAGAAGGAAGGCAAGCGCCGCCAGGACCTCGGGCGCGAGGCGTTCATCGAGCGCGTATGGGAGTGGAAGCGGCAGTATGGCGGCACGATCGTACATCAGCAGCGGATGCTCGGCAACTCGACGGACTGGAAGCGCGAGCGATTCACGTTCGACGAAGGATGCTCCAAGGCCGTCGCCAAAGTGTTCTGCCGGCTTTTTGATGAGGGTTTGGTCTACAAGGGGAACTATATTGTCAACTGGTGTCCGCGCTGCGGCACGGCGCTTGCGAACGACGAGGTGGAGCACGAGCCGAACCACGGCCACTTCTGGTATGTGCGCTACCCGGTGGTGGGGAGCGCGAAGGGTGTCGCGGGCGAGCCGTACAAGGACTATGTGATGGTTGCGACGACGCGGCCCGAGACGCTTCCGGGAGATACGGCTGTCGCGGTCAATCCCAAGGACGACCGTTATGCGCATCTCGTCGGCAAGACGGTGATACTTCCTCTTACAGGCCGCGAGATACCTGTCGTCAGCGACGATTACGTCGACCGAGAGTTCGGTACAGGCATAGTGAAAATAACGCCGGCCCACGACCCGAACGACTTCCTGGTGGGCAAGCGTCACGGTCTCGCAGAGATCAACATCATGACCGACGACGCCCATATGAACGAGCTCGCCGGCGAGAAGTATTGCGGGATGGACCGCTGGGAGTGCCGCAAGGCGATCGTCGCCGACCTGGAGGCCGGCGGATATCTCGACCATATCGAGGATATCGACAACCAGGTGGGCCACTGCTACCGCTGTCACGAGACGGTGGAGTCGCGCCTGTCGAAACAGTGGTTCGTCAGGATGAAACCTCTCGCAGAGCCGGCTGTCGCCGCCGTGAAATCTGGCGAGGTGAAGTTCGTCCCCGAGCGCTGGAGCAAGATATACTTCAACTGGATGGAGAACATCCAGGACTGGTGCATCTCGCGTCAGCTCTGGTGGGGCCATCGCATACCGGCCTACTATCTGCGCGGCGCGGACGGAAAGATCGACGAGTCTGCCGTGTTCGTGGCGGAGTCCGCCGAGGCCGCGCTTGAGAAGGCGAGAAAGGCGACGGGCAACGACGCTCTGGCGCCCGCCGACCTTGAGCAGGACCCCGACGTGCTGGATACATGGTTCAGCTCGTGGCTGTGGCCGTTCTCCACGCT
>DGVK01000008.1 GCA_002395905.1 Verrucomicrobia bacterium UBA4286
GAGGACTGGCAGGCGGGCCAGGCGACGGCGAACATGAGCGCCAAGGCCGCAAGATGGCGCGACAATGTGAACGCCGCCGCGACGGCCGCCCACACCTCGCGCGGCAACGCCGGTGTCGATTTTGCCGTCACGGACGCGATCAGCCTTCTTTCCGCGTCGCGTTCCCTTGCGGATCTTGACGCGGTGCGCGGCAAGCGCTGCACGGGCGACAATGCGGTCAACGACCGGCAGAAGCTGCACACCGCGCTCGTCAATTCCTTCCAGGGCCTTGTCTCGCAGGCGCTCAAGATGCTCCCTGCCGGCGTGCGCGAGACGGACTCCTTCATGCTGGCCGGCGCCCGCGTGAAGCTCGTCAAGGGCTCCGACGGGAAAATCTCCGCCGTCGTCGGCACGGGCAACCTCGCGACGAAGGTATCGCTCGGCATGGACGCCGACACGTTCCTCGCCCGGCTTCTCGGCAAGGTGGTGAACGAGAAGGACACGCTCGGCTCCACTGCCGCGAAGAACGTCCTCAACGCCCTCTACGACAACGACCTCGAAGGCGGGCTCGTCGCAAGCGACAGATCCAGTCTTTCGCGCCAGTTCGCCTGCCTTGTCCTCGAACACAGGGCGGAAGACGCCGTCAATCTCGTCCTTGGCGACTACAACACCGGCATTCTCGTCGACATGGCCGAGCGCGTCATCGGCGGAGAGCACATCGCCGATTCGAAGAAGATGCTCGACGACTACCATGCGAAGCTCGTGAGCGACAACGCCTCGCTTCCGCAAGAGATGAAGCAGATGCTCGAGAAGGTGGCGAACGTCCCCTTGGAGAAGCCGGGTTCGGGCGAGGGCGAGTTCGTCGTCAAGGCGCCGATCGTCGGCGACATCAACGAGGTCGTCGAGGCCATGCCGGTGCCTGTGCAGGCCCCCGTGCCGAAGGCGCTGGGCGACATCGGCGGCGTCGGCGCCATCAAGGACTTCGTGGCGAACCTCGTATTCTCCGACGACACGATGGTCGGCGACGTCGCCGCCACGCGCCCCGGAGAGGCGATGCGCAAGATGCTCGCGGACGGCAAGAACGTCGTCGCGCTCGCCGAAATCGTCAAGAACCCCGCCATCATCGACACGGCCTGCGCTCCGCAGATCGCGGCCGCCGTAAAGGACGGCCTCGGCAGGATGGTCGACATTCTTGCCGCGGCGTTCGTCAAGGCCACCGGCAAGGATCTCGCCGTGGCCGCGACGGAGGAGAATTTCGTAGAGCAGCTCTCCGCCTTTCTCAAGGACGCCGAAAAGCTGCCCGGCGCGGAGCTCGCCAAGTTCGACAACATCATCCTGTCGATGGCGAACAAAGGCTGCGAGAGCATCCAGCTCTTCATCAACGACGTCTTCAAGGTCGGCAACGCGAACGTCAACGCCCAAGGCGGCATCGTGGGAGATCCCTACAAGGATCTGACGGAAGACCAGCTCAAGGCGCAGTTCAAGAACAAGAGCCTCAACGCCATCCTCGATACCGCCGCCAACTCCGACAGCCCGGGACAGGTCGGGTTCTTCCGGCAGGTGATCTCGAGCTACTTCACGTCGCTGAGCAAGGCCGACAAGCGCTCGTGCTTCGCCGCCGCCATGCGCTACGCGCAGACGTTCGACTTCTCGGGTCTCCAGAACGATCCCGAAAAGCTCGTCTCGGCGCAGAAGGTAGCCGTCAACAAGTTCACGGGCGCGATCTTGAAGGGCACGAGCCCGCTTCTCCAGAAGATGATGCAGGGTCTCCCGCGCGACATCATGGGCGACTACGCCGACGCGCTCGAGGACATGAAGAGCTCGCTCGCTCCGATTCCGCGCAAGATCGTGCAGGCGCACTTCATGCAGATGATCGAGGAGTCGAAGGGCAAGGGCGCCGGCAAGGAAATCGAGTCCATCGAACTCAAGAAGTCGCTCGGCGCGGCGTCGGTCGGCGAGGCGTTCCTCTGCTCCTTCAAGATCAAGGGCGAGCAGTGGCCCAGACAGTTCGTGGTCAAGATCATGCGCCACGACGCGGAGCGCCGCGTGAAGGCGGAGGCGGAGATATTCACCGAGGCCGCCAAGAAGATCGGCCCCGGCATGGCCAAGACGTGGGAGGGCCAGCTCAAGCAGTACATGACCGAATTCGACTTCCGCAACGAGGCGAAAAACGTCAACGAGGGCGTAAAACTTTACGACATCGCGAACACGGAAGGGCATCCGCTCAGGTTGATCACGACGAAAGTGGAGTCCATGAAGCTCTCGACCGTAGTCGCGCCGAAGAAGGACGTCATGGTCGCGGAAGTCGCCCGCGGCAAGCCGGTCGACAAGTTCTTCAAGACGAAGATCTCCGAAATCCGCAATGCGGCCTCCGCCGTGTTCGAGCAGGATCCATCGACGGGGCGCATCAAGTGGAAGAACGGCCCGGTCGATCCAAAGACGGGCAAGCCGAAGCAGGTGCCGGTCGTGAAGCCGAACGTCACCGGCGGCGAGATCAACAACATGATCAACTGGTGCCGCACCAACTACAGCGACATCAAGAATGCGCAGCAGCTGCTCGTCGATGCGACGAAGGTGTGGTTCCACGAGGCGCTCCTCGGCAGCGGCAAGTT
>DGVK01000196.1:0-26252 GCA_002395905.1 Verrucomicrobia bacterium UBA4286
GATGGAGCCGCCAAACCTCGAGGCCGAGACGCTTCAACATCATCGCGTCTTCATCGCCGTAGTCGCCATGCAGCTGGATTGTATCGAGCGGCACAAGAGCTGCTGTCGCGGCGATTTCATCGACGGGCGTGTCGGTGAACACCCCGGCAAACAACGGACGGTCCTCGCCGCCGAGGGCGGCGAGGACCTGCGCCCTGATCGCCCCGGCTTCTTCCGGCGTGACGCTGCGCGGCGACGCCCCGGCGAATATGAAGCCAAGGAAGTCCGCACCGAGCCGCGCCGCCTCTACAGCGAAGGAGCTGTCGTTAACACCGCATATCTTAAGCTTCGGCGTCATGGCAGAAGCCCGCCTTTAAGCTCGTCTTCGGCGCCGAGCCGCTTGACGAGCGCCGAGCCTACGATGAAACCGTCTGCGTGCGCGCTCACCGCCTCGGCCTGCGCCCTGGTCGATATCCCGAATCCCGCCGCGACCGGCAGCGGCGAGACGGCGCGTATCGCGTCGAGGCGGCCGAGCAGATCGGGGGGGAGTTCTTTCCTCTCACCGGTAGTCCCCTTGACGGTTATGATGTAGAGGAACGAGTTCTCAAGCCCGTTCGCGCTGTCTGCGACGCGCTCGAGCGGCGTGTTCGGCGCGATAAGCGGAATATAGCCGATTCCTTTCGGCCGCAGCACCGAAAGAAGCTCCTCGCGCTCTTCAAGCGGGAGGTCGACTGCGAGCACCGCGTCTATCCCGGCCGCCGCCGCCGCTTCTGCGAAGGACTCCAGCCCCTTCGAGAAGACGAGATTGTAATATGTGAACAGAACAAGCCCCGTGGCCGGATGCTTCGCGCGCAGGCGTCCCGCGAGCGCGATTACATCGTCGATCGTCACGCCCTGCCTCAGCGCTTCGTATGCGGCGGCCCTTATCACGCCGCCGTCGGCGAACGGATCCGAGAAAGGCACGCCCAGCTCCAGGACATCCACCCCGCCTGCAACGAGCGCGTCCGCGGCGGCCTCGCTTTTTGCGAGCGTTGGATACCCGATTGTGAGGTAGGCGACAAACGCGCCGCGCCCCTCCGCTTTCGCCTTTGC
Source organism: Verrucomicrobia bacterium UBA4286 (assembly GCA_002395905.1). Taxonomy (GTDB): domain Bacteria; phylum Verrucomicrobiota; class Kiritimatiellia; order RFP12; family UBA1067; genus UBA1067. The sequence goes on from DGVK01000196.1 coordinate 1,072, forward strand.
GAACGACTCTTCGATTCTCCTGCTCATTGTCTTTTTCCTTTCATGTTTCAATCCGCCTTCTTCGCGCCCGCCTTGTAGCGCATGACGTTTTCCATATCCTTATCGCCGCGCCCGGAGAGATTCACCAGCAGCAGCGCGTCCTTCGGGAGCGACGGCGCCCGCTTTATCGCTTCAGCGAGGGCGTGGCTGGACTCAAGTGCGGGAATTATCCCCTCGAAACGGCACAGCGCATCGAATGCGGCAACCGCCTCATCGTCGTTTATCACGGAATATTCGGCCCGGCCTGTATCGTGGAGATGGCAGTGCTCCGGCCCGACGCCCGGATAATCAAGCCCGGCCGAGACGGAATATGTGTCGATCACATTCCCGTCCGCCGTCTGCAGCAGCATCGTCTTCGAGCCGTGGAGGACGCCTATGCGCCCGCCGTTGATCGAGGCGGCGTGCTCGCCGCTCGCGAGGCCCTTTCCTCCGGCCTCGACGCCCACAAGTCTTACCGACGGGTCGTCGATGAAGCCCGCGAAAAGCCCCATAGCGTTCGATCCGCCGCCGACGCACGCTATCGCCTGGTCGGGCAGCCTGCCGTATTTTTCCAGGCACTGCCGCCGCGCCTCGACACCTATCACGCTCTGGAAGTCGCGCACCATCTGAGGATAAGGCGCAGGACCCGCAACCGTTCCGATCACATAGAACGTGTCGTCGCAGTTCGTCACCCAGTCGCGCAGCGCTTCGTTCATGGCGTCCTTCAAAGTGGCGCTGCCCTCCGTCACGGCGTGCACTTTCGCGCCCAGCATCTTCATGCGCTCGACGTTCGGCGACTGCCGCTCCACGTCTATGGCGCCCATGTACACCTCGCAAGGCATTCCGAAAAGCGCCGCGACCGTCGCCGTGGCGACGCCGTGCATTCCCGCGCCGGTTTCGGCGATAAGGCGGCGCTTGCCCATGCGCCGCGCCAGCAGCGCCTGGCCGACGGTGTTGTTCACCTTGTGCGCCCCGGTGTGGTTTAAATCCTCGCGCTTGAGGATTATGCGCGCGCCGCCGAGATGATCGCTCAGCCTGCGCGCATAGGTTATCGGGGATTCGCGCCCGACGTAGTCGCGCAGTATCTCTTCGAACTCCCGTCTGAAAGCGGGATCGTTTCCGGCCGACTCATAGGCGGCCTCCAGTTCCTTTAGCGGAGCCATTAGCGTTTCTGCAACGTACTGTCCGCCGAATCTGCCGTAGTGTGTGTTCATTGCGTATGTCTTTCAGGTTGTTGATTGTTGATGTTTCAAGTGCCGCGGCTCATTTCAAGCCGTCGCCAAGGAATCTCCTCAGTCTGCCGCCAGGCGACGCGGCGCGCATGAGCGCCGTCCCTACAAGAAAAGCGTCGGCGCCTGCGTCCTTGGCGCGGCGCACCGCCTCGGCGGAGTGCATCCCGCTTTCGGCGACGCGCACGCAGCGCGGCGGAATCTCCCCGACAAGCCGCTCGATGAGCGTCACGTCGGTGGAGAAGTCGCGCAGGTTGCGGCAGTTCACGCCTATCACTTCGGCGCCGAGCGCTGCAGCGCGCGCGATCTCTTGCGCGTCGTGCGTCTCGACGAGCGCCGCGAGAGAAAGGCCGCGGGCGAAGCCCAGCAGGTCTGCGAGAGCGCCGTCGTCAAGGACGGCCGCTATAAGGAGAACCGCGTCCGCACCGGCCGCACGCGCTGCGGCGACCTGGTAACGGGTCGTCACGAAGTCCTTGTAGAGTACCGGCAGACCGCTCGCCGCCCGCGCCTCGGCAAGATACTCCTCGCCGCCGAGAAAGCGGTGCGGCTCGCAGAGGACCGAGAGCGCCGACGCGCCTGACGCCGCAAGCTCTGCGGCGAGTTCCGCCGGGCGGAAGACCTCGCGTATCATCCCCTCGCTCGGGCTTGCGCGCTTCAGCTCGGCGATTATATGCGGCCTGCCGTCGCCGCGCCGCAGAGCCGCGGCGAAGTCGCGCGGCGCGGGCGCAAGCGCGGCGCGACGCATCATCTCGTCGAACGGCACGGCTCTTTCCCGTTCGGCGGCGTCCGCCCGTCTCGCAGCGGAAAGCTCTTCAAGAATGTCGCTCATTTCGCCGCCTCCTTGAGCGCCTCCAGTTTCGCAAGCGCCCTCCCGGAATCGACCGATTCCGATGCGAGCGCAAGCGCCTCTTCATAGCCGGCCGCCTTCTCGCCTGCGATAATCGCCGCGGCGGCGTTCTCTATCGCGGCCGCGCGATACGCGCCGCGTTCTTCGCCGCGCAGAACCGACAGCATGAGCCCCGCATTTCGGGCGGCGTCGCCGCCGGCGATCGCCGCCACTGGATGATGAGCTCCCAGCAGCCGACCCGCATCGAGAAGCGAGTTTCTCACAACCCCGTCCGCCAGCGTCGAGACGAAGGTGAAGCCGGCCGGGCTTATTTCGTCCAGGCTTCCCTCCCCCGCGACGACTATCGCCTTCTTCGACCCCAGGCGGCGCAGCGTCTCGGCGAACACCGGCGCCAGCTTTTCGTCGGGCACGCCGATCACGTGGCGCTTCGCCCCGGCCGGATTCGTGAGCGGCCCGAGAAGGTTGAACACCGTCCTGAAACCGAGCGTACGTCGCACAGGCGCGGCGAACCTCATCGCGGGATGAAGCTCCTTCGCGAAAAGAAACCCTATGCCGACTTCACGAATGCAGCGCGCCACCGTCGTGACGTCCGCCGACAGGTTGTAGCCAAGCGCCCTGAGGACATCCGCCGAACCGCACGCGGAAGTCGAGGCTACATTGCCGTGCTTGGCGATCACGACGCCCGCTCCCGCCGCGATGAACGCCGCGGTCGTCGACACATTGAACGTGCCCGCGCCGTCGCCTCCCGTCCCGACGATGTCAACGGCGTCGATTCCGTCAAGATCGACCTTCACTCCCGCCGCGCCCATCGCGCGTGCGGCTCCTGCAAGCTCGCCGGCCGTGACCGGGTTCCGCGCGATCGCCGTGAGAAACGCGGCAAGCTCGCTCTCGGACACCTCTCCCGCCATCACCGCCGCAAAGAAGCCCTCGGCCTCGTCCTCCGTCGGCGTTGCGCCGTCGAGCGCACGCACAAGAATCGCCCTTCTCACCGAGGGCGTCGCGGATTTACGCGTCTTGCGCCCGGTCGCGAACTCCATAAAGTTCGCCAGCTGCCGCGCTCCCTGCGGCGTGCCTATCGACTCCGGGTGGTATTGCACGCTCTCTATCGGCATATTCCTGTGGCGCAGTCCCATGATCTCGCCGTCTTCGCTTTCGGCAGTCACTTCGAGGCAGTCGGGCAGAGTCTCCCGCTCGACCGCGAGCGAGTGGTAGCGCATCGCCACAAAGCCCTGGTCAAGCCCGGCGAAGAGGCCGCGGCCGTCGTGACGCAGGCGGCTCGTCTTGCCGTGCATGAGACGCTTTGCAGGCACAATCCTCGCGCCGAACGCCTGCGCCACGGCCTGGTGGCCGAGGCATACGCCCATGATCGGAATCTTCCCGGCGAACGCCTTGACCGCTGCGAGGGTGACGCCTGCCGAGTCGGGGTTGCCGGGACCGGGCGAGAGAATCAACGCCTCGGGCTTCATGGCCGCGATTCCTGCGACGTCGATCGCATCGTTGCGCACGACTTCGATCTGCGCCCCTTGCGCACGGAGCATCTGCACAAGATTGTATGTGAACGAATCGTAGTTGTCGATCATCAGTATCATGACAGCTCCTCCGCCAGTCTTGCGGCCTCGAAGACGGCCTTTGCCTTGTTTACCGTTTCATCGTATTCGCGATCCGGATCGGAATCGGCCACTATTCCCGCGCCGGATCTCATCACGAGCCTCCCGTGTTCAAGCACCATCGTGCGTATGACGATGGCAAAATCCATATCGCCTGTAAGACTGAAGTATCCTGCCGCGCCGCCGTATACACCGCGCGGCGACTTCTCAAGCCCGGCGACAAGCTCCATCGCGCGCACCTTCGGCGCTCCCGTCAACGTCCCTGCCGGGAACGCCGCCCTCAGCAGGTCGAAGGCGTCCAGCCCGTCGGCCAGCGTCCCGCTCACGCGGCTCACGAGGTGCATCACGTGCGAATAGCGCTCGACCTTGGCGAAGGAATCGACCTTCACGCTGCCCGCCTCGCATACGCGCCCGAGATCGTTTCGCCCGAGATCGACAAGCATGGTGTGCTCGGCCATCTCTTTTTCATCCGCCTTGAGCTCGCGCTCGAGCGCGGCGTCCTGCGCGGTGGTGGCGCCTCGCGGACGCGTCCCCGCGATCGGCGCGGTGGAGGCGGTGCGGCCCGTGAGCTTCACGAGTTCTTCCGGCGAGGACCCGATAAGCGTGCGCCCTCCTATGCGCATCAGAAAGTTGTAGGGCGAGGGGTTGACCGTCCTCAGCGCGCGGTAGAGCGAAAGCGGCGAAAGCGAAGTCTCGGCGATGAACTTCTGCGAAGGGACGATCTGTATGACCTCTCCGGCGCGTATAGCCTCCTTGCATTTCGCGACCATCGCGCAGAAATCCTCGCGCGTCGTCTCGCACTCGAACGCGCCTGCGCGCGCCGCCGCCGCACGCCGCGAACCGGCGACGCGCGCGATCGACTCGGCGCTCAGCAGACGCGAATAGACGTCGCCTATGCGTCTCATCGCCTTCGCGTATGCGCCGTCCCCGGCGGTGTCGGCGATGACGACAACCGTGACCGTGTCGCGGACGTTGTCGAAAATGAGCATGGTGCCGCAGAGGAGGAACGCCATCGACGGCGTGCCTGGTTCGGGGACAAGCCCCACACGCGGCTCGAACAGGCGCACGGCGTCGTACGCGACATAGCCGACCGCACCGCCCTGGAACGAGGGAAGCTCCTTCGCGGACTCGTAGCGGAACTCCGCAAAAAGGCGGCGCAGCTCGTCGAGCGCACCGTCGCCCTCGACCTTCGCGAACGGATCGATTCCGAGATACGAATAGCGTCCGCGCGACTCGCCGCCGGATACGCTCTCGAGGAGGAAAGCCTCCTCGTCGTCGCCGAGCCTTGACAGCGCCGCGACCGGCGTCTCTCTGTCGGCGAGGAATTCCTTGAAGACGGCCACCCGCCCCGCGTTTGCGGCGCGGCGCGCGAACTCGTCTTCGGTCAGCATCTTGAACATGGTCTTCCTTTCTTTGTCGTTGAGGTTTGTCTTTGTAGGGGATGAAAACAACACGGGCCAAATCCATCTGGATTCGGCCCGCATGCGCTTGTTCACTCTATGGCTGTCATTCGACTATGCCGTCGCGCGCACCGCGAAACCGAATCCGCGGCGCCACCACCAGCACTTGCCGATAAAAGCCTTTTTGTTCATGACGCATGAAATTATAGCACATCCGCTCTCCCGCCGTCAACCCCCCGGACCCGGTCGCCGCCGTGGTTGATTACTTGCAGTTCAAATCGATGCCGCGAGACTGCGTGGCGGCGAACTCGGCGAGGAAGCGCCGCCAGCCGTCGGCGCCGCCGCGACCTGCCGCCGCGACCATCCACACCTTCCCTTCAGGCCGCCAGGTCGCGCCTGCCGCGAGGCGCGTCGAGCCGACGGGCGAGAACATTGCGTCCGGGTGCGGCACACCGTCGCCAGATATCCAGTAGATGAAGTAGCGCATCGTCTGCGCGTAGCTGGCGCCGCCGCACCATGCGCCGTCCGCCGAGCGTATCCAGACGGCGGAGGCCGGCGCCTTCCATACGTTCTGCGGCGCACGGTAGCCGCCCTTCGCCCAGTCGCCGGACCACGGCGCATACTGGCGGAAGAACACCTTGATATCCGAAAAGTCCTCTGCGCACGTGTTCTCCACGCTCACCACGCTCGCGGCGAACCAAGGCTTTTCCGCGAACGGCATTATGTCATACACAAGCCGGAACGACTTCGCCCCCGTCGCGCCCGTCCCCGCGATGCGCAGCGCGCCGCGGGACGCGAGCCACTCCACCGATTCCACGCGGTCGATGTTCTGATAGTCGCCGTGGTAGAGCATGAACGTGAACGGCCCGCAGTCCAGCCCGTCAGCGACAACCGAATCGAACGCGTTGCTTCCGCCGACGCGACCTTTGAGAAGAAGCCCTGCCGGTGTCGCGAGGGTGTATTCATCGCCGCTCTGCGAAAAGACGGCGTTCGCGCACGCGGCGGATGCGTCCGCCGGAAGGGCCGCCGCCCTCTCCTGCGCGGCGCGGTCGACCGCGCGGGCGGGCGGCATTTCGCCCTTAGCGTGCAGGGCCTCGGCCTCGCGGTTCAGCCGCGCGAACATGGAGGTGATTCCCGCGTAGGGTTCGCCGCGCTCGTTCACAAGACCGTAGTTGGAGTCCTCAGGGAACTTGCGGCTTATGCCGAGCGCCGGTTCGTCGACCCACATGAAATAGTCGTAGCCCACCATGAACGGCAGGGCGAGAAGCGTGCGCGCGAAAAGCTCAGTCGCGCGGACGCGTTCGGCCTGGGTGTTGAACCGCTGGCCCGCGCCGCCCGAACACGGAAGCCCCGCGTCAAGCGCGGGGAAGCTCCATTCGGTTATGAGCATGGGCTTCCCCGACCACTCGTAGCGCAGGCGATACGCATCCGCCGCCTTGATCGCGTCCTTGCGGGAGAAGTAGACGACGTTCTCGTCGAGATCCGCCCACGGGTAGTTGTTGAAAGTAAGGATGTCGCACACCCTGCCGGCCTCCTCCCACACGACGCGGTGCGCGGAGCTGAGGCCTGCGAAGCGCGCGCCGAGCAGAAGGTGGTTCGGGTCGTGCCGGCGCACGGCCTCGCCGATGACGGAAAAATAGCGGCTTGCGGCGAGGCGCAGGAAGCCGGTCTTCGCCTCAAGCGGAACGTCGGCGGAGCCTGCGGCGAGGCCGCGCGCGGCAAGGAACGCGTCGAGCGCGCGGCGGGCGTGACGCGTCGCCGGCATCTTGGCGACCGCGTCGTAGAGGCCGGTCTCCGACGAACCCTTCGCCCCCCACGCCAGCTCGTTGTCGAAGAAATATCCGAGGATGGAGCGGTCGTGCTTCTGCGGCGCGCACTTGGAGGCGGCGAGTGCGTCGCAGAACGCGGCGAACTCAGGGTGGAAAACGTCGGGGAAGGCCGAACCGGGGATCCCTTCGAATTTCGAGATCGAGAAGTCGTCGCCCTTCGAGCAAAAACCCTCGCCCGCGCCAAGGAACTCGATATGAAGGAGGCCGCGTCCTCGCAGCTCCGGCGAGCATCCCGCGCCAAGCGCATTGAATCCCCACGATTTGAGACGCGAAAGCGTCTCTGTCTCCCATTCGCCCTGCGACGGGTAGCGCTTCTTGTTCTCCTCGCGGTACGGGTTGACGCCGAGCGCCTCGCAGAAATGTCCGTTCCAGTTGGCGTGATCGATTCCGCGCAGAAACATGTCGCGCCCGTCGGGGTCGACCACCCACCAGCGTCCGGCGCCGTCCTTGCGCACGCGGTACGCGCCGCCGCCCTCGCCCGCAAAGGCGAAGACCGCCGAAAAAACCAGCGACACACATACGGCAGACGACATCACAATGCTTCCTTTTGACAGGCGCATAAACTATTCCTCCTCAATGGCAGACAACTGTTGACCTTCTTCAAGAACGCGAATATTATACCACATCCGCGCGCACGGTGCGCCGCGTCGGACGGGTTTTGGTATAATATGCGCCATGGCAAAGCTACATCTAGGAGTGTTGGGTTCGGGCGCGGGCTCGAACATGCAGTCTATCGTCGACGCGATCGCCGCAGGCACGCTCGACGCGGATATACGTATCGTCCTCGCCGACGTCCCCGACGCGAAGATTCTCGAGCGCGCGAAGCGCCACGACATTCCATGCCGGTATATCGACTGCGCCCCGTGGAAGACGAAACTCGAAGGTCCGGCGGAGGACCGGTGCATCGAAATCCTCAAAGAGGCCGGTGTGGACACGGTCGTCCTCGCGGGGTTCATGCGCATAGTCAAGCCCAAGCTTCTCGCGGCGTTCCCCAACAGGGTTCTGAACATCCATCCCGCGCTTCTGCCGGCCTTCCCTGGCGTGCACAGCTGGACGCAGGCGCTGGACTACGGCTGCAAGGTCGCGGGCGTCACGGTGCATTTCGTTGATGCGGGAACCGACTCCGGCCCGATCATCGTGCAGAAGGCCGTTCCCGTGATGGAGGACGACACGCCCGAATCGCTTCACGCGCGAATCCAGGACCAGGAACACATTGCCTTCCCGGAGGCGCTGAACATCATCGCGTCGGGGAGCTATGTCATCGAAGGCCGTCGCGTGCGCATACGCCGCGCATGATCCACACCGCCCGCGCAACCGAACCGCGCTGGAGGCGGGCGCGACTTCACCAAAGTCTGGGCAGGACTTGGGCAAAGCTTGGGCAAGACTTGTGCAAAGCTTGGGCAGGACTTCGCCAAAGCTTGGGCAAGACTTGTGCAAAGTCTGGGCAAGACTTGGGCAAAGCGTGGGCAAGACTTCACCAAAGTCTGGGCAAGACTTAGGCAAAGTCTGGGCAAGACTTAGGCAAAGTCTGGGCAAGACTTAGGCAAAGTCTGGGAGGGTCAAACCGGGGACAGGCACTAGTCGACTCGGTCGATAATCACTCTCTGCATCTACTTCCAACACGCTTCACACCTTCTCTTATGCCGCCTTTCGTTCGATCTTCGCCGCCAGCAGGTGGCCGTGCGACGAAAAGCCCTCGCCGCCCTTGATCCGCCTCGGCCGTGCAGAGCGCGACTTCACCCTGTCCGCAAGCAGTCCCAACGATTCCGCGACGAATTCGCCACTTCCGAATATCTTTCCGCACGATATCTGCGGCGCACGCTTCATCAGCCACCCTTCGGAACGGGGACTGTCCCCGAATCCCGCTTCGCATCCGATCATCCACTGGTCGTCCTTCGGGTCTGGCGCGGTGCGCGGCGCAAGCGCGCCGATTCGCGGGAAAGCCGCTTCGTCCACAATGCGCGGCTCCGCAAAGCAGCTTGCGGCGACGGCGACGACAGCCATCGCCAATCCCTTAACGCACAATGGTCTCCACATTTCCGGAGCCATCACCTTACCTCCACCGTCTTCTCCACGCCCGGTCCGAAGAAGATCGGATTGCCTCCGCCGCGCACCCGGTTGTCCTCAAGAACTGCGCGGCCGGTGAACGGAACGGTAAAATGGAACGCCGCGCCGCGCATCGCTTCGCAGTCGTTGTCGCGGGCCACTAGCGTATGCATGGGTCCGCACTCGCCCCAATAGCCCGTGAGGTCGTCGTGCAGAATCGCCACGTTGCCGTTGCGGATGCGATTGCGCTCGAAGAGTATATCCGCGAACGCGGAAAGGCGGTTGTGCATGAAGTCGTGGAAGTAGTTGTCGTGTATCCACACTGTCGGGGCATGCGAGATGTTCGCCACGTCGCATCCCGTCCACTCCGCTGGAATGTCGCGGTCGAAAATAATCGCTGCGCTCGTCGCCTCGCGTCCATGCTTCGGAAACTCGGCGACTACGGCGCGACCGAGAATCTGCTTCTCCAGCCCCTTGCCGCGCGAAAACTCCACCTTCTCGCCCACGCGATACGGAAAGTAGCCGGTGTAGTTGAAGAGCTGTATGCCGAGCACCGCCTTCCGTCCGTCAATCTTGTCGAGGCGCGTGTAGTTGCCGTGGATGTTCATCACGTCGTCAAGCCCCCAGCATATCTCCGACTCGGCGATCTCGATGCGACCTTTCGTGTCGACAAGATATATCGAGTCGGCAGTGAGCGAAACATGGGCACCTTCGTCCGGACGTACATTGTAGCGGATGATGCGGATATTCTCGCACATCTCCGCCACGACGCCCATCGCGACGCCGCTGCGCACGTCCACGTCGGAAACCTCCACGTCGCGGCACTTCGCAAAAGACATCAGCGAACGGTTGCGGTCGCTGCCAAGAAGAAGGCAGAGAGGTTCGTCGAGCGGAAACGAACACTGTCCGGCGTTTTTCGGATGGGGACTGTCCACATAGCGAAAGAACACTTTTCCGTCGCCATTGTCCTCGGCCGCCACAGAATAGTATGTGGAAGCAAGCTTGTCCCTGTCGCATCCGCAACCTGGCGTGACGATGTACTGTATCTGGCAGTAGCGCAACGCGTGAACCGAGATCTCGCGCTCCCGTGAATCCATACGCCCTTCGTCAAGATCGAAGAAGATTGTGCCGTTCCTGGTCTCGTATGGCACGCATCCCTTGGCGAACTGACACAAGAACCCCGCGCCGTTCTTCTCCTTTATTGTGAACTCGACGAGCGGCAGACGAAAAACGCGCGAGGTGAAATTGCATATCTTCACGCCGTCGCACCGCTCGACGATGAAGGGGAAAGTCTTGCCGTGGAAGACAAAACTGGAGCCTCCGCCGTCCACCGTGACATCCTTCAGGCCTTCAAGATGCACGACTGCCTTCTTCATGCCCGTCGAGCTGCCCACCGAGGCGAGGAAGCGGTCTTTGGCGCCTTCCTCGAAAAAGTGGTACTCGCCTTTTGCGAACCGGAGCGTGTCGCCGTTTCTCAGCCGAGCCACCGCCGCGCAAACGGCAGGGGTGGCGTTGCCATTGATTGGACGAATCTCCACGACTGTCCCCGCAGAGGCGCCAGCGGCAAAGGCGCCGGCCAGCACAAGATTCACCATCTTCATTTCCTCAATCCTTTCAAGTTCTCCTTCAGCCCGTCAGTTCGTAACGCGGCAATCTTTCAAGAGGAATGTTTTCAAGGCGTATGGTTCGCGGTCCGTCAACAATTTCGCCAAGGTCGTCGCGCCAGCGGCCTGCGGGGAGTTCCACCACCTTCGCATCGTCGGGCGTCACAACCGGCGCTATGAGCCAGCGGCTGCCAAGCATGAACTGTTGCATCGGACGGTTGAAGCCTTGATGCGGAAATTCGTACTCCATCGCCCTGACGATAGGTTCGCCTGTCTCGGATGCAATACGGACCTGTTCGAGGATGTACGGCGCAAAAGCCACATGCAAATCGGCGAACGCGCGGCAAAGCTTCGCGCCGCCCGGAGAAAGCCTGCGCGTCGGCAGAAGCGAGAACTGCATCATCGGCATAAGCGACTGAAGCGCGGCAGATCGGACGAACAGCTTCTCGTCAATCTTCTTGCCCACAAACGACACCTCCAGTCCCCCGCCGACCATATCAGCGACGAGATATGGGCAACCGACGAGTCCGGCAGAGATCACCTGAGGAATCACCGTGTCCTGTGCTTTGCTCCCGGTCCATGCATGCGCACGATCATTGAGACGCGTCACGAGCGGAAGTCCGCCGCACTTCCAGCTCACGCGTATCTCGTGGTACGGAAACTCCCGCGCGGCCAGCTCGGCGTAGAGACGCGTGTAATCCACGGGTTCCGCCGCTTCGTCGTGAAAGCGGCAGTCTTCGAAGAAGAAGCCGGGGTCGCCCGCATCGAACTTGAAACCTTTTATCCCGTACCTGTCCGCGAAGTCGTGCAGAATCTTCGCATAGTACGCATTCGCCTCGGGTTTCGTGAGGTCGTAGACGGCACTGATGCCGCTCCACCAGCGAACGACGGCCGCAGCCTTTGAGCCGGGAGTCTTGCGGTATGCCAGATAGTCCAGTGCGCCAAGTTTATCGTGGTAGCGCAGCTTCTTGTACTCGCGACTGTCTGGCGAGACGAAGTGCGCCGTCCATATGAGCGGAATCCACCCGTGCGACCGAATCCGGTCGAAAAGTCCCTTTGGATCGGGGAAATCCTTCCCGTAGAACTCGTACGAACCCTGATATGATGGCCATCCGCCGTCCATCATGTAAATGCCGCACGGAAAACCGCTTTTCGCGAGATCCGCCGTGTATTCGTCAGCCGATTTCTGGTTCACGCCGTTCATGAATATCTCGATCCAGTTGTTCCACTGCGGAAGCGAGAAAAACACATCCGGCGGAGCTTTCCCGTCGAAGCGCATGTGCGATTTGGCGGCTGCAAGATACGCCTCTTTCAGCGTCGTTCCAGCGACGGTTGGCTCGATCTTCTCTACATCGGAATCAAGAATGAGCTCCCCGCCATTGAATTCGTAGCCGAACGGCTTTTCGCTCCATACATATCTTCCGCAGCTCGACACCAAAAGCGGCGACGAGGTGTGCCCATGGCGCCTGAGGTCGATGCGTCTGCTGTCCGCCGCGCCGTACGGCTGGTTCTGTCCGTCGCCGCCCGCTCCGCCCCACCAGCGCTCGCCTTCAAGCAGAGGAATCCTTGACACGACCGGCGCGGCAGTCGCGATCATGGCACCAAAAGAGAAAATGCATACAGCGGCAATCACGAATGTAGAGACCGGTGTTTTCATTTCGAATCCTTTGTAAGCGACAGGTTTTTGAAGCAGAGTTCGTCCACAGGGGACATGGCCCTCAAATGCAGCGCGACAAGCTCGGTGACGGCAGGGTCGAAGTCCGTATCCAGCGTTCGCGAGAATGCGTGCCATTCGCCATCGGCGGGAACTATGTATCTTTCCGTCATGTTCTTCTCGTTCGAAAAGAGCCGCGCCTCCACGCAGACAGTGTTCGAGCCTCTTGCGCGCACCTCGAAAGCGAGGCGATACGACCCGTTGCCATATCTCAGGAACGCGTCCGTGACGACATTCATCATTCCGCCGCCTTTCTCGCACTGGCGCAGGCGGTAGACGCGCGAGGCGCCGTCCGTCTCGACAGCATCGAACTTGGAGAGCCACGACGGATTCCTCTGCCACGAACTGCGCGCATTCGCGCGCGCGTCCGCATCCGCCAGAAGATTGCCGCCATGCATCTGCGGCAGGCGGCGCTCGCCCTTCTTAGGCGAAATCACCCTCACATCCCGCTGAAGAACCTCGCCGACAAAAACCTTCCACGGGCAAATCCCTCCGACGACTTGCCTGTTCGCAACGGCAGGCGCCGTCGGCTTCTCGCCTGTGCCCGCGACAGATATCGTAATTCTGCCACCATTCGCAACCTTGTCCGCCGGAATCGCGTCCAGCCGCTCACCGCCGACGAAGAGATTCGTGACGGAAAGCGACCAGCCGCTGGAATCAAGCCACTTTGAAGAATCGTGCAGAACCTCCACGAGCGGTCCGTCGCCTCGTCCCGCCGCACGCCAGTCGGCACTTCCCGCAGGACGCGGTATGAACACGCCGTCGAACGCGAAACGCTTCGGGAGAGTGCCCATGTTGCCGCAAAGGAAAAAGCGCGGGAAGAGAACGCAATCGACCGCCGAAAGGTTCTTGAAGAATAACTCCTGCGACCTGTGCACAAGATCCTGCGGGCCCGGCTCGCGCCGCGCCGCGCCCGAGTCGAGTTCGTTCCACTTTGTGTTGCGGCGCAGCACGCCGTTGTATGTATTCTTTATGCACCCTTCGTCGGCGCGGAAGATGTCGATATTCTCCATTACGACGCCCTCGTTGGAATTCTGAGGGAAAATCGCGTTGCACGAAGTGCCGATCGCGACGTCGCGGAACAGCGCGCCACCCTTCACCCCGCTCACGACAAGCGCGTTGTCGCCCACATACAGCCACGCGCCCTCGACGCGAAAGCCGCGTCCGCCGCACGTTATGCCGTCCGAGCACATCATCGACGAGAGCGCCTTTACGTTGCGCAACAAGACATCGTGGGCCCAGACGCAGTAGTTGAACGTTCGCGCGTCGACAATCTTCACATCCTCCAAGACCGCGCCGTCCGCAGAAATGCCCACGACGCCGCGACGCGTGTTTTTCGTCTGGTCGAAGCGGAAGATGTCGGAGAACGGGTCGAGGATCATCCCGCGTCCATGAATGTAAGCGCCCTTCGACTTCACGACAAGACGCGAATTGAGCACTGCACCCGGCGCGATGTAGACCTCCTTCACCGGGCTATCGACAACCGTCACGCCATCCTCGCCCGGCGGGTCTGCCCACCCTTCCACATACATCACGCCAGGATCGTCCTTCTTCGGAATTTTTTCCGCATCCTCCGGCGCATCGGCGAAAACGGAGAGAATCGATTTGTCGCTGTCGTTGAGCCTTATCCCGAAATTGCACGGCCGCTCTACCCAAACAGAAATCACGCCGCCTTTGAACGCACTCTTGAGCCCGAGCCTGGACGGGAAGACGGCAAGCGACTTCACATCCTCGCATACCGCCACATCCACGCGCACCGGTCCGCCATCGAAGGCAAACTCGCAAAAGCGCCGGTTCACGTCGCCGCCGCGCGTGCGCGTCTCAAGGGCGGACTTCTCGCAGCGGTTGTAGACCGTGAGCCTCTTGCTGGCGTCTGCCTGGACCACCCGCACGCCATAGGCATAGTCGCGCTCTATGTGCGCATCGTATTCAGGATATACCACGATACCGCCGTTCGCGGCCAGCGCCGCGAACGCGACCGCTGCTGCATACAACGCTTTATTCACCGACATCGACATTGCAAGCCTGAAGCGAGAGTTTGTGGACGCGAAGGTCATGGTCGTAGAGTTCCAGCGGATTGGGCCTTTCGCCGCGGACGATCTCGGCAAGCTCCTTTAGCTGCCCCGCGTATCTGTCGCCCATCTTCCCGAACACAAGATAGTTCCAGCCGCGCACATATGGGGGCTTGGCCTTCTTGAGGAAGAGCTTTACCGTAATCTCCTCGTCAACCTCCTCGACCTGCATGCCTCCTTCCTCTCCCGTCGTGTGGCGCACGCGGCGGAAGTCCTCGATGGGCTCCAGCTCCATCACGCCGTCCGACCCGTCGACACGCAGATGGCGGCGGCCCTGCGTCCCCTTGGAGCAGACCGTAACCGTGCACGTTGTTCGCGGCCATCGCGCGATTGTGAGCGTATGGCTCGGGGTGCCCTCGGGGTCCCCTGGAGTAGGCATGACTATCGAACGGCATTCCTCCGGCATCTGTTCGTTCATCATCGGCAGGACGTATTCCATTACATGACACGTAAGCAGATAGGCGGTCCCGGCGGGGTATGTGGAGGAATAGGGAATGTAACGTGCGCCGCCGTAGGAGTGGCTTAGGTCGGCGTCGATCGCGAATATCTCGCCTACGAGGCCTTTGCGGCCTTCGTTGACGATGAACTGAATCGCGTCATTCGCGCGGAACATGTAGCCGGTCTGGAGTGGGATGTTCCCCGCGCGGCAGATGTCCGACACTTCCTTGAAACCCTCGAGCGTGAAGCCTAGAGGCTTGTCCATATGCATCGCGATTCCCGCCTTCGCACATCTGAGAGCGACGTCGATAAGCTCCTGGTTGGAGACCTCGATGACAGCGATGTCTGGCTTGACCTCGGCAAGCACCTGCTCGGGCGTGAAGCGCGGCAACCCCTCGTAGTGAGACATGTCCGGCTCGCACATGCGCATGACCTTCGATGCCGTGTTATCGACTATGCCCACGACCTCATAGTCGTTCGTAAGCTTCATCATCGCCTCGAACTTGCCGAGCGCATGATTGTGTGTTACACCCCATAGCACGGCGCGAACGCGCCTGGACGGTTTCTGTCCAGACGCGTAGTCCTCTGCGCACGGCCGCCGCATGTCGAACGTCTTCGACGTCTCGAGGTCGACAACCGGCGCCGCGCCGAGCGACAGCGCGACTGCCGCCATAAGAACGCAACAAAGCAATGCGTGACGCACAACCTCTCCTTACCGCACAATGATCATCATGCCGGCCGGACGGAAGCCTGTATCGATGCGCCAGACGAGGGCGAGGTAATCGCTGCCATCCGTCGCGCGCCATGCTCCGTCCGCCCCTGCGGCAACTGCCGCCGCTTTGACATCAGCATCAGCGATATCGGCTGTCGGCGTTACATAGGCGTTCCATGCCGAATAATCCTTCGAGACTTTGAGCGTTGCAAGGTTCGCGGAACCATGTCCGGCCAGCAGCGAATCGACCGCCGTCCTGTCGGTTGGTGCGTCGGCCAGAAAGACAAGCGACCCGACACCCTCGCCGCCGTTGACCTGCGAACAAGCGTCAGCCGCGACAGTAAAAGACCGCTTTGCACCAATTACAAGATTGGTGATCGCCATCTTGGCGAACGCCTGCGAAGCGATATTGGTAAGTTGTGCATCGCCCGTTCCAAGCCACAGTTCCGCCAAGCCGGTATGGAGGTAGAATGCTTGTTGCCCAACGCTGCGCAGCGCCGGAAGAGTCAGCGCACCGCAACCTCGCGCAATCTGCCCCGCCGAAGAATCGCAATGGAAGGTATGCTGCGGCAAAGTCTCCAGCGCAGGCAGATTCCAGTCGGAGACATCTGTAGCGGACAATGGCGCGTTGTAGAAATTGTAGCCGTAAGCGAAAGTCTTCAGCTTCGGAGCGTCGAACAACACCGTCTTCAGGCTCGTGTCGCGCGTAAAAGCACATTCGCCGAGATAGGTCAATTCAGGACAGCGCATATCGAGTTTTGTCAGCGCCGTCATGTTGCGGAACGGGCGCGTATCAATCTTCCAGACGTTGCTCGGCAATACGAGTGAAGTAAGAAGGTTGCGCAGCGCTGAATCGTTTTCTCCGTCAATCACACGACTCCCGATGACGGAGATTACTTTCTCGTGGCTGTCGCCATCCAAAATCGGCGCATTGAGATCGAGTTCGCCAGAACCGGCGCGATAGCCCTTGTCCGCCATCTTCAGCGTTCCGTCCTCCTCTTCAGAGACGACAAACTCCCAGTTGCCGTTGCGGATGCAGAGTTCACTCGATGCATTCGTCGTCAGTTGCCAAGGATTGGCCACGCCGACAGTTTCGTGCATCCATGTCAGGCGATAGCCTGCTGTCGCATCCGGTGTGAAGTTATATGTCCGCGTTCCGGACACCTCATCAATAAGTTCCCATGCCGTGTCCGCCAAGTTGAACTTCTCGAGACGATAGCCGGTTACGGCGTACTTGCGCGCGCCCGATTCCCCGACGGCATATTCTGGGGCCGTCACCGTCGCGGATTCCGTCAACAGCGCCTTGTCCGTCACCGAGAATCCAGCGTTCTGCACATCGCTGCCAATATAGACGCGCAGCGTTCCGGGAGGATTGGCCATGTTGACATTCAGCCGCAGTTCCATCAGGCCGACATAAATATTGGCTGAACCTGGACTTGTAACGCCAGAGGCCGTCGGAGTAAAGCGAACGTCCGAAAAACCGACCTCGGGATGCGCCGGCGTGAAGACTAATGCGTTGTCGGTCGTTGACTTGTCCGCCCAACTAACCCCCGTCCGCTCGTCGATAGTTGTGCGCGCACCGCCGTCAGACGTCGCCGCAGTAAGCAACCAAGCAGTTGGTGCTCGCGTTTTCTCGTAGCCGCTGTTGCTCAGCATGTAAAGCGTGTAGTTCTTGACGTAAAACAGATCGCCGGGCATCAGGACAGTCGAGGGGAGTTGTTTCACCCCTGTATGGCAACCACTGGACGCTGAGAGCACGCCTACCCCAAGCCAGCGATCGCCCGCCGTGCTTCCGCCATCCTTTCCGTCAAAGAGTTTGACGGGCGAGGACGAACTATGCATATTCGCCCCGTATGCTGAACCGCTCAGAGTCGAGCCGCGGTCTTTGAACAGGCTGAACATATCGACCGAACCAAAATCAACAGGGATTGCGCTTTCGCGCCAGAGCCATACGACGCGGCGCACGGCGTTAGGATCTTCCGCCGGAGCATAGTTGAAGCTGTTCTGCCCATCCTCGACCGTTTCAACTGTCACCCAGACGCCGTCGCGCTGCTCATCGATGCGGTGCCCGGCGCAGGCGTATGTCGTGCCGCCCTTCTCAATGTATGCCGGCGCGGTCAGCGTTGTCACACCGTCAAAGGCCGTGCCAAGAGCCGGCGAATACGCGCCCTGCATGCGGAATGGATCGGCGACATCCGTCTCTACTGTGACATTCCGATACACATCGACGACAAACTCGATTTCCATCAGTCCGAAATCTGGATTTGTCTTAGACCAAGTCCTGGCCTGAGAATCAAGCGGCACAAAACGGAATGCCCTGAATCCTGCACCGGCAATTTTCTCCTCCGCAATGGTGAATTCATTTGTCGTCTCAACTGTCGGCATCGTCCAGCTCGTATAGCCGCTTTGCGCGTCCAGCTCTGTCCACGACGAACTGTCCGTAGCGTTTGCCGGCACTCCAAAGACCTTCCACGCTTTTGGAGCGCGTGCAGCCTCGTTGCCTCCGCATGAAAGAAGATAAAAGCGGTATTTCTTGAGGTAGATACGTCCGAGAAACACATTCGGCGCGAGAATCTGTGCGTAAACACCCTCTTTCCCCTCGTCCCCGAAAACGCCGAAATCCTTAAAAGACGACAGCCAGCGCTTGTTTATGTCGGTCGAAAACCGAATTCCGTCAAAAGCATAGTTCTGCGATCCGCTATTGTTGTTGCCGGAAACACCCGGCCAAACGCTCGAGCCAGCGGTATGGATTACCGTGCAGAAGTCCTGGTCGGTGAGCACCTCGGCAACAGCAGTCGCCGTCAACGCTAGAACCGCCGTCGCGATAATTGTTTTCATTGCTTTCATGTTTCAACCTCCTTGTTTGGTTGTGTTTGTTTGTCTGTTTCGGATTTAACATCCTTGCAATTCGTGTAGACGGGGTGGTGTTGGGACTTGAACCGCTCGATGAGCGGCAGGGCCGCGCGCCACATGTCTTTCTGGCAACCTCCGGGGATGACGAGCGCGTCGGCGTGATCGAGCGCGCCTTCGCCAATCTGCTCGCCCGAAACGAGCATCAAATCCACATCAGGCCGAGCGGCCAACACCAACGCGTCCTCGACGACCTTGCGCGTATTCCCGGTGCGGTCGATCTCTCCTGCATAAAAGGCGACGCGCAGCGGACGCGCCGCTTTCTTCGGATACGTGAACGAGATGGGCCTTCCAACGAGCGGTTTGAAGCCCGCGCCAAACACGTCGTGAGTCGACGGGAAATACTCCGGATGCATCACGGTTACGAGAACTTTCCCCTTCCCGTAGCGTCCACAGATCACGGCAGGCATTCCGTGCATGGGCGTCGTCGCCTTGCCCTTCTGCATGACGTGGCTGTCGAATGTCGCGAGCACCTCGTATTCAGAGTCCGCTACAGGCTTGCCTTTCGCCGGTATCGGGCCGTCATGATAGCGAAAATAGCGCGTCTCCGGCGCGATGCCCAGTACCTCTTCCGCATGGGCATTGAACTTGACCGCCGCCGAAAAGCCGCCGCGCAGCGGGTTCTTCTCGCGCGTGTACGGTATAAGCCGCAGACGCTTCGGGTCGTTAAGCGCGAGCGCGATTCCAGCGCATATCCCGTAATATGCCCCGCCGTCCCTTATGTACCGGCGTATCTTCTCAAAGCCTTCTTCGCCCAGCTGGGTGTAGCGGTCGTATCCGCTGCCGCCTGGCATGACGAGCACGTCATAGCAAGAGAGCCTTCCATCTTGCACGTCCGACGCGTCTATGAAGTCGCAATCCACGTCGGGCGACGATCTCAACAGCTGCGCGAGATGTATAACGCCTCCGCCGCGGCAGCCTTCGTCCAGATAAAGCGCAACCTTGATCTGCGCCGCGGCGACGCTGGCACAGGCCATCCGCGCCGCACAGAACAGCGTGAGCGCCAGGACGAGATGGCTCTTGCGCGCGCGGTTCACTGCGCACCTCCCTTCCGAGCGGAATGCGCGCCGTCCGCCACGCGCACGAAATGCGGCAGGCTAGACAGAGTGACAGGAACGATGATTTCCGCCGGGCCCTCAATCACGCCGCCGTCAGCCGCGCGCCAGCGTCCGGGCGGGATCACTACCTTTCGCGATGTCGCGCCCTTTTCGATGACCGGCGCGACGAGCAGATTCTCGCCCATGAGGAATTCATCGGCGATTTTCGCGTAGCCGTGACCGGGGTAGGCGTATTCCAGCGGACGCATCATCGGCTCGCCGTCCACCGCCGCTCGTTTCGCGAGGGCGACAATCTCGGCGGCAAATTCCTGGCGCAGGCTCACGGCCGCGAGGAAGGCGGCCTGATGCTCGGCGTCGAGCACGCGCCACGGCGAGGCCGATATCTGCATCATCGGGCTTAGCGCCTGCACCTGCGCAGAGCGCACGAACAGTTCCTGCGAAAACGGCGAGCCCGGCAGGAACGTCGTCCATGCCCCGCCGCCGACCATATCGGGGCAGACGAACGGATAGCCGATGAGACCCGTCGCGAGCATGTCGGGGATAATCTGGCGCAGCGCGCTCCACGAATGATCCTTGTCGAAGAGCCTCACTACGACGGGCTTCCCGGCGAGCCCCCAGGCGTTTCTGTATTCGCTGCCGGCGTACTCCAGCGCGAAAGCGCCGTAAAGCGCGCTGCGGCCTGCGGGCGTGAGAGACTTGTCGAACGATTCCAGCCCGACATAGTTGCCGAAGCTCCCTCCATCGAACTTGAAGCCGTCCACTCCATAGTCGCGGCGCAGGCGGTCGAGCTCGCCGGCGAACCAGCGGCGCGCATTCGGATGCGAAAAATCCAGAAGCGCGCTTACGCCGTTCCACCATTCGACGCTCTGCGCCTTGAATCCGCCGGGAATTGTGTGAAAGCCGCCGCGCGGCTGCGTCTTGCATGTATCCGGCGAGCGGCCGTGCTCCAGCAGACGGAACGACGGCGAATCCATCGAGACGAATGGGCACATCCACAGCAGAACCTTGAAGCCGCGCGAATGCAGCTTTTCGACCATCCCTTTCGGATCTGGGAAACGGCGCGGATCAAAATCCCACACGCCGTAGCCGAGCTGCCACGTGTCGTCGATCATGAACACGCCCGGCGGCAGGTCGTGGTCGAGCATCGACTGCGCGTATGCAAGAATACCCTCCTCGTTCTGGTGATAGGTGAACTCAATCCATGTATTGTACTGCGGCGCCGCAAAATACAGAAGCTCCGGCAAGCCGCCGGACGGCGGGAAATACGTCTTTGACGCGAAGCGGTAAGCATCGGCAAGCGTTTCGCCCTCACCTTCGGAAAGAACTATCTCGCCGCGATCGGCGACGAGGGATATCCTACCCGCCGTGATCGTAGCCTCCACGGGCTCGGCGCACCACAGCACACGCCCCCGGTCGGAAACCATAAGCGACGCCGCAGGATTCGCATAGTTGCTTACACGAAGGTCACACCTGAAATCCGATGCGGAATCAAACGGCATTCTACGCCCGAAACTGCCGCCCAGTCCCCACCAATTCTCGCCGGACAGCATCGGCACCGCCTTTTCAACGGCAAAGACATACCGCCATCCGGGCGCGGCGCACAAGACGGCGAGCGCGCAAAGCCTTGCACAAATGCTGACGTTGTTTTTCATTTGTCTGTATTATACTCTTTTACCTCGAAATTCCGCCACCCGTAAAAACACGGGTGCACGATTGCCGCCGCTTATAGTATAATATAAGGTATGAAATGCACGCGATTGGTTTGCATGGCCGCCGCGCTCGCGGCTTTTGCATGCGCAGCCTCCGACGAGATTCAGGGATCGGCGGCGGAAGTGCTTGCGGCGATCAAAGGGAAGGCTGTCGGCCGCGTCTACGTGTTTGAAGCGCAGATATCCATTCCGCCAAACGAGGCCGAATCGCAGTTTGTCGTGCGCGACAGAACTGGAAGCGTCGTAATACGCCGCGACTTCGACTGGCCGACGGACTCGTTCCACACCGGCGACAGCGTGCGCCTCAAGTGCGAAATCGGCTCCACGGCGTCGCTGCCGGCGAGCGCGTTCTTCCGCAGTATGGTTCTCCTCGCGCGCGCCCCGGCCAACGCCGCGGCACGCGGCAGCTGGCTCGTGACCACCGCCGGGGACGAGAGCGCGAGAGTCACAAAACTGCCGCGGTTCCTCACGGCGGCGAACGTGCTCGCCGCACTCGCCGGCGCGGCGGCGCTCATGCTCTTCATTTTGGCCTGGAACACTCTGCTGCGCCGCCATATCGACCGCCGCAGCCGCGAACTGGCGAACGAACGCCTCGCCTCTTTCTCGTCGGCCCTGAAGGTCGAGGAGCGCACAAGGCTCTCGGTCGAACTCCACGACACCATCTCACAGATGCTTACGGGCATCTCGCTCGAACTCGACGCCGCACGAGGTCTGGCGGAGAATGACGTCCGGGAGATGAATCGCCACCTCGAACTCGCCTCGCGAACGCTCGCCTCGTGTCGCAACGATCTAAGAAACTGCATGTGGGATCTTCGCAACCAGACGCTTGACGATGTCACCATGGACGACGCCATACGGCGCACACTCGCGCCGCATATCGCAGGAGCGTCGCTGAGCGTGCGCTTCGAGGTGGATCGCGAACTTTTCAGCGACACCACCGCCCTCGCCATT
This sequence comes from Verrucomicrobia bacterium UBA4286, assembly GCA_002395905.1. GTDB lineage: Bacteria > Verrucomicrobiota > Kiritimatiellia > RFP12 > UBA1067 > UBA1067. The sequence goes on from DGVK01000196.1 coordinate 23,216, forward strand.
CTGCGAATCATCCGCGAACTTACCGTCAACGCCGTCCTGCACGGCCGCGCGACGGCGATCAAAGTCGCCGGATGCATCGAGAACGAACGACTCATGTTTTCAGTGGCGGACAACGGATGCGGCTTCGACCCAGATTCCGCGCCGGGCGTCGAGCAAGGGCATTTCGGGCTCCAGGGCGTAGCCGAGCGCGCCGAACGGCTCAACGGCGAGCTTATGATCCGCAGCACACCCTACAAAGGAACAAAAGCTCAGGTGTCCATAATCATCAACCGCAAGCAGAACATACGATCATGAAAATACGCATCTTGGTAGCCGACGACCACGCCGTCGTACGAATGGGGTTGGCGGCGCTTTTGAACCTGCAAAAGGACTTCGAGGTTGTTGGACAGGCGAAGAACGGCGAAATAGCCGTAAGAGAGGCGGCGAATCTTTCGCCGGATGTTGTCGTAATGGACCTAATGATGCCGAAAATAGACGGTATCGAAGCGACTCGGCGCATACTAGCGAACTGCCGCCGCACAAAGGTGCTGATCCTCACCAGCCATGCTATTTCCGACAGCATCGCAAAAGCGCTTGCCGCCGGCGCATCTGGCGCGGTTTTGAAGAGCGCCGAAAACAAGGAACTCGTCTCAGCGATACGGGCGATAGCATCCGGCGACTCTTTCGTGAGCGCCGAAATACAAGGACTTATGGACACCGATCCGCCCGTAACAGGCTTAACTGGGCGGCAGTCTGAGGTTCTCCAGTCGCTCACGCTCGGGCTAACAAACAAGGATATCGCCGTGCAACTCGGAATCTCAATCCGCAGTGTGGAAGAGCATGTGAACAATATCCTCGAAAAAATCGGCGCGGCAAACCGCGCCGAAGCCGTCGGCATCGCGCTACGCAAGCATCTGGTGAAAATATAACCGCAACCTAGAGCTGCTCATGCGAATTCTTTTTCCCCACTGGCTTATGCACGGCGGGTATGGTATAATACACAGCATGGTTAAAGTTCAATATATGCTTTGCACGGCGTCGGGAAAGATGTCCACCGTGAAGATCTGGCGTTGCGGTTGCAACAAGGCGCTCGACTGACATCTTAAGGAGGCGAACAGCCCGTGGGAAAGTCGCTATTAACCGGCAAACGGTCATATGCGCTGAAATCCAAGGCGCGAGTGTTCGCACTCGCGGTAGTGAAGCTCGCCCGGAAACTGCGGAAAAACAAGGAGGCCATTCTTTCGGCTCAGTTCCTGCGCAGCGGAACTTCTATAGGGGCGAATCTTGCCGAAGGCCGATACTCGACCACAAGGGGCGACAGGCTCGCCAAGAACGCCATCGCGCTAAAGGAGGCAGGCGAAACACTCTACTGGATCGAGCTTTTCCAGGACATGGGGACGATAAAACCCGATGGAGAGTTTTCCACCATGCACGCCGACTGCCTTTCAATCATCGAACTGCTCAAGCGGGCGATCATATACGACCGTTCCGTAAGGCATCGCGAAGACCGTGAAGCCAAGGCGATGAAACCGCCCCGGCGCAAGGTTTCAAACTAAAAAGAATCAAAAAGGAGAGGGTTGTCGAAATGGAAGGTCTTGAGATTTTCGAACACGCAGGCGAAGGCTACAAAAGGCTTGTCGACGGACCGAAATGGACCGTCGCTTCGTTGAACTACGCGCAAAGGTTCGACGCGAACGGCATCACCTATCTGGAGCGGCACAACCTGACGGACGAAACATTCGTCCTGCTCACCGGCGAAGCCACGCTCCTCGTAGGCCGCGAGGCCGGACGCGTCCGGATGGAGCCGCTAAAATTCTACAACGTCAAAGCCGGCGTGTGGCACAACATAATCGTCACGCCGGGAACCCGCGTCCTCGTGGCCGAGAACTCCGACACGTCAAAGGACAACTCGGACTTTCTAGACATAAAGACGGGCGAGACGTTCAGGCGCTAGTCTACAACGAGGCGTATCTCGGCCATCGAGCCGAAGTCGTTCTTGTAGTGCGAGTTGAGCGCGGTGAAGCGCCAGTAGCGCAGCGTCACAGGGCCGCCGAAGGTGGCTGTCTGCCATTCGGCGTTGTTCTGAAGCGCGCCGCCTGCGACGGGCGTCCAGTTCCTGCCGTCGAGCGAAACCTCGAAGGTGAAATCCTTGACGCGTCCGTTGACGCCGTTGCGACGCCCGAGGAAGCTTACGCCCTTCGCCGTCACCTCGCGCCCGAGGTCGATCGTCACAGAGTGGGGATAGTTGCCCATCGTGACGCCGTACTGCGAGTGCCAGATGGTGTCGGGATCGCCGTCGGCGATGTGCATCGGATCGCCTTCACCGGGCTCTGCGCTGGAGCATCCCACGACCCTCACGAGAGCGGCGGCGGACCGGCGCATCGTCTCGGGGAGCTGCGCCGGTTCGACGGCGACGGCCTTGAGAAGTTTTCCGGGAGAGATGACGAACGAAAGCGCATAGTCGCGCGTTGTATCGATTATGTCGCGCGGGACCGGCGGCGGCCCGCAGCTCGCGCCGCCGAGACCGCGCGTCTCGGCGTAAAGGCCGAACTCCGTCTTTGTGGACGCGGGGAGTTCCGGCGGATGACTGAACTCGATAAGCTCGGCCGGCGAATACGGGTTCACACCGAAAGCGAACGGCGCGCCGCACGTCGCGAACGACAGCGAATGAAGCCCCGCGTCAAAGGCGACGGCTCGCGCGTTTTCATGGTTGCCGCAATCCTCGTTGCGGGCATAGGGGAAGTAGAAATCCTTTGCATTCGCGGAGTAGCGGCCAAGGAACGCGCCCGACTTCCTGTCGCGATAGTTCTCGAAAGGCCCCGCGCCGTAATACTGCACAAGCGGATTCTCGGCGTCGAAGACAAACCTGCAGCCGACGCGCGCGAGCTCCAGGCGCGCGCCGTCGGGCCTTATCTCGCTCTGGCAGACGAGCTTCCCGTCGCCGCGAACCGTCCACTTCGCCACCACGTCGAAAGCCATGTCGCCCGTCATCTCGCCGCGATCGACAAGCGACGCCTTCACTCCGCCGAAGTTCTTCAGCTCCACACTGCGGCGGCCG
>DGVK01000196.1:26327-31328 GCA_002395905.1 Verrucomicrobia bacterium UBA4286
ACGAACGACCGTGGTGAACGAGACTTCGCCGTCGCCTGCCACAGGATCTGTGAACGACGTGAGAGAAGGAGTCATATCCATCAGCCCGAACATGGTCCACGACCCGCCAAGGCCCACCTCGTTGGAGCTGGGCGCGCGGAAGAGGTCGAGTTTCACAGGCTCCTTGAGCCATTCCTTCGAGAGAAGCCCGCCGGTCTTGACGGAAACCAGCGCGCCTGTAAGTCTGCTGAACGCATACCTCGCGCCGTCGGCGGTGAATACATACTCTGTCTCGCTCTTGTCGGTTTTCGGCGCCGTCGCGGACGCCGCAAGCGTCTCGACCTTGCGCGCCGGGAAGTCGATCTGGTCTTCTGCCACGCACGCGCCGCCCTTCTCGAACCTGACGCGCAGCGAAACCTCGCCGCCTCGCGCAAGAAGCGTCGCCACTATCTCCGGCACGTCCACGACCTTTGTCTCGCCAGGGCCGAGAATCCCTCTTCTGAAGACGTCCAGGGGGAACATGCCGTCGGCGACGTGCTCTCCGTCGCGGTAGGCCGTCCACTTGCAGGCGACTCCCTTCGAGTCGATGAAGTAGTTCTTGTTCTTGAGGGCGATCTGCGTCAAGCCGTTCGTGGCGCAAGCGGTCCAGTTCTGGTAGACGTGGCGAATCTCGTACCAGCCCGGCTCGCGCGTCCGGTCGGAAAGAACGCACCCGTTCATGACGAACTGGCCGTCGTTGGGCTTGTCGCCGAAGTCGCCGCCGAAGGCGATGATGCGCCTGCCGTTCTTGTCGAGATAGAGGCCCTGGTCGACCCAGTCCCAGATGGTCGCGCCGAGAATCACGTCAGATGACTCGATAGCGTCCTGATAGTCCTTTAGATTGCCCATGGCGTTCACCATGTTGTGGGCGTATTCCGAGATGTAGAAAGGCTTCTTCGCCGTCTTCTCCGCGGCCTTGCGCCAGGTCCAGTCGACGCTCGGATACTGGCACCCGTCCATGTCGGCGACGCTCCAGTCGCGCTCATAGTGGGTCGGGCGCGTCGTGTCGCGCGCGCGGACGGCTTTCGCGGCGGCGGCGAAGTTCTCGCCCGGCCCGGCCTCGTTGCCATAGCTCCATATGATGACAGACGGATGGTTCTTGTTGCGCTCGACCATCGACATGTTGCGGTCGACCGTCGCCTTCGTCCATTCGGGCCGGTGCGAAAGAGAGCTCTCGCCGTAACCGTAGCCGTGCGACTCGACGTTCGCCTCGTCCACGAGGTAGATGCCGTTGATGTCGCAGAGATAGTACCAGTAGTCCGACTGCGGATAGTGGGCGTTGCGCACGCAGTTGCAGTTCGCGTCCTTGAGTTCGCGCACGTCGAGTTCATGCGTCTCGGGCGGGACATAGTGGCCGAACATGGGATGTGTCTCGTGGCGGTTCGCGCCCTTGAGCTTTATCTTCTGTCCATTGAGATAGTAGCGGCCGTTCTTTATCTCGCTCACACGGAAACCGAAGAGGGTCGAGACGAATTCACTCCCGTTTCCGAGCACGACCTTGTAGCAGTTGGGCGCTTCGGCGCTCCACAGCCGCGGCTTCTCGACCACGAACGACTTGTCGGCGCCGCGGAACACAAGCTTGTCGTCAAACGTGTACAGCGAAACCGTCACTTCGCCGTCACACTCTACATTGACGCGCCAGTCGCCGCCGAAATCCCCTTCCTTGACGGGGGCGGCCGTCACGAAGAAGTCGCGTATGCGGTTCTCGGGCCGGCGCAGGAGCCACGTGCTGCGGAAGATTCCCGAGAGACGGAACATGTCCTGGTCCTCGAGATAGCTGCCGTCGGAGTAGCGGTAGACTTCAAGCGCGACAGTGTTGCGCCCCGGCTTGACGAACCGCGTGACATCGAACTCGGCCGGGGAGCGGCTGTCCTTCGAAAAGCCGACGTATTCACCGTTGACCCACAGATAGAAGAAGCTGTCGACACCGTCGAACTTGAGGAACGTGCGGTCGGCCTCCCATCCTTCGGGGAGATTGAAGTCGCGGCGGTAGCTTCCTACAGGATTGCGCGCGGCGTAGTTTGTAAAGTCCTTCGGCGGCTCGCCCATGACATTCGAGCCGCCCGGCCTGTCGGGAGCGAACGGATAGCGGATGTTGGTGTAGAGGGCCGTTCCCCAGCCGCCCTTCCCGTTGGCGCCCATCGCCTGCCACGAACAGGGAACCTTTATGACGGGCCACGACGACACGTCATAGCCCGGCTTCCAGAAATCGGCAGGCCGCGACGCAGGGTCTTTCGACCAGTTGAAGCGCCACGCCGTGTCGGAATCCAGCGACACCTGCCTGTCGGAGAACCGAGGCAGTATTCCGAGCGCGCCCTTGAGCGAAGAGAACGGCGCAAACGACGCGCGGGTCCGCTCCTTGCCATAGGAAAGAGCCTGGTTGTCCTGCCACTCGCTGCCGTCGGGCCCCGCCGCAAAAACGGCGCAGGCCGCCATGAAGACCGAAAAGGTGATTGTTGCTTTCATGGGGCATATTATACCATATATGGCCCCTGCCTGCATAAGCCTCACGGCAGCCGGTCCGCCGCACGCATCTCGCGCTTCATGGCGATCTCGGGACATGTGAACGGGTCGGTGTGCTTTGTGCAGTTGATGCACCCGGTGTAAAGCTTGTGCATGACCTTCGTCTTCGGGATCTCCACGAACCCGAGCGAACCGAAGAACTCCGGCGCGAAAGTAAGCGCAACGACATCCTTCGGCCCGAACGCTGCGACCCTGCCTATCACCGCCTCGACGAGAGCCCTTCCGATACCACGCCGCCTGAACGCCCCCTTCACGGCCAGCGACTGGACCTCCACCGTCGCCGCACGCGCGTCGCCGAACTCCGGGTGTATCTGGTATGTGGCGCAGCCTACCATCTCCCCGGCGGCCTCCGCGACGAAGAAGCGGTCGATCGTCTCCACTATGCCGCCCATCGACCGCGGCACAAGCTGGTCGCGGTTCAAATGGACCATCGCATATATCCGCTCGGCGTCGCCGAGCGTCGCCGCACGTATCTCGAAACCGCCGGACATCTCTAGACCAGTTTCGCCAGTTTTTCCGCGAGTCCCGTGTAGGTCGCGGGGGTCAGGGCCATTAGGCGCGCCTTGTCCGCCTTGGGAAGCGGCAGGGCGGCGACAAACTCTCGCATGACTTCCGCCGTCACACGGCGGCCGCGCGTAAGATCCTTGAGCCGCTCGTACGGACGGTCCATCCCGACCTTGCGCATCACGGTCTGGATCGGCTCGGCGAGGACCTCCCAGTTCGCGTCGAGGTCCGCCGCGAGGCGCTCCTCGTTCAGCTCCAGCTTGCCGAGGCCCTTGAGCGTAGAGCGTATCGCTATAAGCGTGTAGCCGAACCCTACGCCCATGTTGCGCAGCGTCGTGGAGTCGGTGAGGTCGCGCTGCATGCGCGAGACCGGCAGCTTGCGCGCCATGAAGCCGAGCACCGCGTTCGCGAGACCGAGGTTTCCTTCGGAGTTCTCGAAGTCGATCGGGTTCACCTTGTGGGGCATCGTCGAGGAGCCTATTTCACCCTTCACCGTCTTCTGCTTGAAATATCCCATCGAGACATAGGTCCACACGTCGCGGTCGAAATCAAGAAGGATGGAGTTCCATCTCTGCACCGCGTCGAAAAGCTCGGCTATGCCGTCGTGCGACTCTATCTGGGTAGTGAGCCTGTTCTGGCGCAGGCCGAGCGATTCGATGACCTTGCGCGAAAGCGCTTCCCAGTCGACGCGCGGATACGCCGAAAGATGCGCGTTGAAATTGCCCACGGCGCCGTTCATCTTGGCCGGCATCACAAGGCGGTCGATCTCTCCCGCCTGCCGCCTGAGGCGCGCCGCGACCACCGCGAGCTCCTTGCCGACGGTCGTGGGCGAGGCGGGCTGGCCGTGGGTGTGGGCGAGCATCGGCACTTTGGCGTAAGCCCTGGCCATCGCCGCGATCTTCTGCGTCACCTCGTCCATCGCCGCGCGCAGGACGGCCTTGCCGTCGCGCAGCATGAGAGCGTGCGACATGTTGTTTATGTCCTCGCTCGTGCAGGCGAAGTGGATGAACTCGCTGCGGGATTCAAGCCCCGTCCCCTTCACCTTCTCTTTAAGGAAGTATTCGACGGCCTTCACGTCGTGGTTGGTGGTCTTTTCAATCTCCTTGACGCGCGCCGCGTCCTCCACGGTCACGCCTTCGGCGACGGCCCTCAGCGCCTTGCGCTCGGAGGCGGCGAGCGCCTTGCACTCCTTTATCTCCTTCGCGGAGCAGAGAGCCTCCAGCCAGGCGCACTCCACGAGGATGCGCCGCTTTACAAGGCCGTATTCGGAAAAGACGTCCCTGAGTTCCTGGCACTTGCCGGAATAGCGGCCGTCGATGGGGCAGATTGCAGTAAGAGTGTCGATGCTGGACATAGTGCGGATATTATACCAAAAAACGCCGCCGACTTCCGGGCCGTATCCATGGCGCGGGCCCGCCGCGATTCGTTAGAATAGTGTGCACCCGGTCGAAGAAGATGACCTTTTCCGACCATGCCCGTTCGTCAAATACAGTGCACCGTGGTAAAATAGGAGCATGTGCGACATGTCACGAAAGTCTAAAGCCGAATACATAGGCGAAAAGCGCCGCGCCTACGCCTGTGCAAGCGCCGCCAAGCGCCGCCAGATACTCGACGAGGTCTGCGAGACGCTGTGCTACACGCGCAAATACGTCATCAAGCTCATGACCGGGAACATCCGCTACCGCGAACGCAAGGGCAGGGGCAGGACATACTCCGACCACGCGCTCGCGAACGCCCGGAGGGTCTGGGAGGCCGTAGGCTGCCCCTGCACGACCTACTTCGTCGCCGAGCTGCCGCGCATCGTGCGCGAATACGAGGAGTGCATCGCGCTGATAAAGCCGCGCGAGGACGTGGCCGCGATGCTCGCAATGAGCGCATCGACCCTGGACCGCGCGTTCAAGGGCCTGCCGAGGGTGAAGCCCTTCGCCGTGAAGGCCAACAAGCGCTCCGGCCTCA
>DGVK01000199.1 GCA_002395905.1 Verrucomicrobia bacterium UBA4286
CCAGTTGATGGGGTTCGCGACGAACGTCCACCCCTTCTTCTCGCACACCGCGCGCGCGAGGTCGAGATCGAATCCCTTGTACTCGCTGCCTTCCTTGAACCCGTAGGGCGGGAAATCGGCGTCGAACCCGACGACGAACTTCCTGGAGCCGTCATCGGCCTTTTCACATCCAAGCACCGCCGCGGCCGCGGCGAGAACGATCATGAGCTTCTTCATTTGTTGGCTTCCTTGATGAGAGCGGCCAGAGCGGGATCTTTCTCCACGACCTCCGCCTCGGTAAGGCCCTCGATTTCATGCGGAAAAACTATCCAGTCCAGACCGACGTCCCTCACGAAGTAGTCGGGCTTCATGTCGGTCGTGTTCTTTTCTGGCTTCCAGTAGACGCAGGCCATGCGCATTTCGGCGCCTGCCGCGTCTATCTTCTCCTTCACGGCGGCGGCGGTCTTGCCAGTGTCGAACACGTCGTCCACCACCAGCACCTTGTCGCCCGGTCTCAGCATCCCGAAGACGATCTCGCCGTGAGTGAATACGACGCCGCCTTTGTTCTCGCCGATACCCGTATAGCTTACCGACTTGAGCGGTATGTGCTGCACGTTCCAGCCCGTGACTTTGAAAAACTCGTGGACGGAGATCCCCACCGGGGCGCCTCCGCGCCAGAGAGCTATCAGGATGTCCGGCTTCCAGCCGGACATCCTGACCGCCGCAGCAAGTTTCCACGTGTCTGCGTGGTACTCGTTTGCGGATAGATAATGCTTGTCGTTGAGTGCCATTATCAGAAGTTGAACGTCACGCCGACGCCACCCCAGACGAAGTCCTTGGCATCACCGTAGTCTGCGCCGTGCAGATCGTGGTCGATGTTGTGACGAAGATCGTCGTCGACGACCGAGCAGTAGGCGACCTTCGCGAAGAGGCCGAAGTTGTCGGTGATGCGATAGTTGGCGTCAAGCTCGAACTTGACCGTCGCGAAGCCGGAACCGTCCCTGTACGCGCCGAAGCCGGTGGGGAAGCACCAGTTGTAGCGGTGGCTGCGCCAGACCGCAACGACCATGGGCGTGAGCGTGAAGTTGTCGTACAGCTCGAACGCGCGCTTGGCGCCGAACTGCAGAAGCGTCGCGTGCGCCTCGTGGTACTCGTGGACGATGTCGATGAACGGCGTGATGTAGGGGTTCACGAGCGCGAGGCTGTGATTCCAGTCCATCGTGGTGTTGGTCTTGCCGTAGGTCGGGTGATCCTGATACTCGTGGTGGGGATAATAGTACCACACGAAAGAGGTGCGATAATCGAGACCCCACGTATTGTCGTCATCAAACCAGAACGTCTTGCCCCAGTGGATGTTGGGATCGTATTCGTTGAAGAAACGCCCGTAGCTCTGATGACGCTGGCTGGTGAGGTCGGAGTTGAACCAGAGGCCAACACCGAGATACCCGAGATCGAAATCGCCGAACTTGAGGTTCAGGTTGCCCTCGAGGTAGGTCTGCCAGGTCGGCTCGGAGTTCACGAGCGAACCGTAGAGCTGATATCCGGAGTAAACGCCCGTGTTGCCGAAGCCCCAGAAGAGAGGCGCGTCGGTGGATTCGGTCGTTTCGGCAGGCTGCTCGGCGGGAGCCTGGGCGGGTTCATCTGCGAAGGCGCAGAACGACGCCGTCGCGCAAAGTGCAACCATCAGTTTTTTCATGGTCTAGTCCTTGTTTGATTTTGGGTTGTTGTTGAGTTGGTGTTCTTTTGTTCCAAGTGGAAGTCAGTATATCATTTTCCCGGGTACTTGACAAGTGAGACGACGTCATACTTCGCCAGCTTTCCCTTCACGGCGCCGAATCCCTCGAGCTCTATCGGGAATACCATCTTAACGACCTTTCCGCCGAGGCGCTCGACGAGCCTGGCGCCGGCGAGAGCCGTGCCGCCCGTCGCGAGAAGATCGTCCACGAGGACCACCCTGTCGCCCTCCGAAAGCGCGTCCTTGTGCATATGCACCGTCGCGCTGCCGTATTCAAGCTCGTAATCCTCGCTTATCGTCTCGCGCGGCAGTTTGCCGGGCTTGCGGATCGGCACGAACGCGCAGCGCAGGCGGTCCGCCAGCGCCGCGCCGAAGATGAAGCCGCGCGATTCGGGCGCGGCGACCTTGTCGACGCGCACGCCCGCGAGGGCGCGCTCCATCTCGATCATCGCGAGGCGGAAGCCTTCGCCGGAGTCGAGTATTCCCGTCACGTCGCGAAAGAGGACGCCGGGTTTCGGGAAATCGGGGACGGCCCTCACATACTTCTCAAGAAGATTCTCCATACCCCGCACCTCACTTGTTCTTGACGCCGCCGAAACGGTCCGCATCCTTTATCGTCGGGGCGCTTTCGGAGAAGGTGAAATCCTTCCCCGGCAGAACCGCGTTGAGCACTATGCCGATCAAAGCGCCGACCGCGAGGCCGGAAAGCGAAATGTTGAGCGAACCGACCGAAAACGCGATCGCCCCGCCCTTCGAGAACGAAATGCCGAGCGTGAGAACGAGGATGAGCGCGGTTATGAGCATGTTGCGGCTCTTGCCGAGGTCGACCTGGCTCTCTACGAGATTGCGGACGCCTACGGCCGAGATCATTCCGTAGAGGATGAACGACACACCGCCGATTGTGGCGGGAGGGATTGTGCCGATGAACGCCGAGAACTTGGGGCAGAACGAAACGAGTATCGCGAGGCACGCCGCTATGCGGATGACCCTCGGGTCGTAGACCTTGGAAAGCGAGAGCACGCCCGTGTTCTCGCCGTAAGTCGTGTTGGCGGGAGCGCCGCAGAGCGAGGCGAGCATCGTCGCCAGGCCGTCGCCGAGCATCGTGCGGTGGAGGCCGGGCTTTTCGAAGAAGTTGCGGCCGACGGTCGAGGAGATGGCCGACACGTCGCCGACATGCTCCATGATCGTCGCGAACGCGAGCGGGAAGACGATCAGAACCGCGCTCGTGATGCGGCCGAAGTCGGGGTGGGCGAGAAGTGGGAAGACCGTGTCCTCCATCTTGACCGGCAGGCCGATCCACGCCGCGTTCGCGACGGCCGTGTAGTCGATGGCGTCGCACCAGCCGAACCTGCCGAAGATCACCGCCGTTATGTAGGAGAAGATGACGCCCATCAGAATCGGGACGATTTTAAACATGCCGCGCCCGAAGATGGAGAACGCGATAACCGTCACGATGGCTACGAGCGCGACAGGCCAGCCGGTAGTGCAGCTGTTAACGGCGACAGGCGCGAGGACGAGGCCGATGCCGATGATTATCGGGCCGGTCACGACAGGCGGGAAGAATTTCATCACCGTCTTTACGCCGCAAACCTTGACGAACCACGAAACTATGAAGTACAGGAGCGCCGACGACGCTACGCCGAGGCACGCATACTGAAGCATCGTCTCCTTCGAGCAGTCGGCGAAATACCCCGTCCCGGCCATGCCCGCGAGGGCGAAGTATCCGGCGAGGTAGGCGAAGCTCGAACCGAGAAAAGCTGGCACCATGCCCCTCGTGACAAGGTGGAAAAGGAGCGTTCCGAGACCGGCCCAGAGAAGCGTCGCGCTCGGGCTAAGCCCCGTAAGGATCGGCACAAGAATAGTCGCGCCGAACATCGCGAACATGTGCTGCACGCCGAGAACCGCCATCTTCGGGACGCCGAGCGTGCGCGCGTCGTATATCGCGTCGCCGCCGGACAGCTTCTTGCGAAGCGCCGCGATGTGCGCGGCAAGCGCGACCGATTCATCGGCGGTGACAACACCGTCCGCCGCTATATCCTTGAGAAGGCTCTCAAGTTTCGCAAGGTCGTCGTCCTTGTCGGCGAAAGGATGGACAAGCCCGATTAAAGCTTTGGTCTCGTTGATATCCGCCTTGCCGTCTGCAAACGTGAATTTCTCCGCAGCCGTCACAAGTTGCGCTAGCGTCCATTTGGTCGCCGTGTTGAGTTCTGACATTTCAGCTCTCCTTAAGATTGGTTTGGGTTGTTGTGACTATTATACCATATTCTCTCATCGCCATGCAAACACCCGCCCCGTCCTTGACCCCGCTACCTTTGTCAGGGCCCGCACCCCGCGCGAGCCGAAATTCCCGTAAATGCAAACCGGGGCCTGTCCCCGCCTGTTTCCAAGGAGATAACTTGCCATATTCGCGATTATATCGCATTTTCGGCTCTTCGCAGTGAGGACTGTTCCCCGTTTTTGGATCAACGAACGCGCTCACATCGGCTTCGCCAGCCTACCCTGACCCAAAGTTCAGGCAGGGCTGAGGGTAAGTCTGGGCAAGACTTTGGAAAAGTGTGGGCAAGACTTGTGCAAAGCTTGGGCA
>DGVK01000026.1 GCA_002395905.1 Verrucomicrobia bacterium UBA4286
GGAGGCAACCGTCCGCAACTCGCGTGGCGCAGACATCGACGCCGCCTGTGGTCAGCTTAGCCAGAAGGTGCTGCGTTCGTAAGACGGGGCGTTCTTCGGACCGCACCTCCTTTTGGCTCGACGGTAAAGCCCAATCGCAGTCGTACTACAAACGAATCGAACAACACCGCGGGGCCGATTTTCAGTTGGCCCCGCTGAGTAATAAACACTCGCGGTACCGCCAATCAACTGGCCTGGTACCGGCAGTCAACGATTCTTGGTACCGCGAGTAAACGGAACGTGGTACCGCTATCCAGCTATTCAGCCTGCTTCTGCTTGGCGAAGTAGTCGCGCATGTTCGGTCCCTCCAAATCTATATAGCGCGCTCCGGTGGCGATGCGGTTCAATATCGAGTCGGCCATCAGCTCTCCCTCGATGCGCAGGTACCACTCGTTCGGCTCGAGCTGCGAGGCTATGAGCGTGGCGCAGAGATTCTCGCGCGCCTCCATGATCTCGAACAGGTCGACCGCGTTCTGCGTGGTTATCGGCGTGGTCATGAAGTCGTCGACGATGAGCAGCGGAACCGTCTTCAGCTCGTCCATGAGCTCGTAGTAGCTGCCGTCCGCAGCCGCGCGGGCGCGGTTCAAGTCCTCGCAGATGCCCGCGAGGCGCGTGTAGCGGACCTCTATGAGCTTGCGGCACGCGGCGTTGCCGAACGCCTGGCAGAGAAACGACTTGCCGCCGCCGGTTTTCGAGATTATGACCATGACCTCGCAGTTCTCAACCCACTCGCATCCGGCGTAGCGCGCGATGCGGTCCTTGTTGAGCGTGCGGTCGGGAAGGTAGACCACGTCCTCGATGCAGGCGGTCGGCGTCTTGAACCCCGCCTGCTTCACGTACTTGGCGATCTTCCGGTCGCGCCGGGCGGAGGATTCGGCGTCCAGGAGCATCTCCATCTTCTCCTCGAAAGTGAACCTGTCGTAGGAGGCGTCGTCGATCATCTCGCGTAGCTTGTCGCCCATGGCCTTTATCCTGAACTGCTTGAACAGCTCGAAGTGCTCCTCGGTCAGCATCCTACTCACCGCCCCTCTTGTAGGCGTCCGCGCCGCGCAGCCGCCCTGCCGACTTCGCGCGGTCGACCAGCCCTCCGGGAGTCGCCCGCGGGACGGGCTTGCCGTTGGCGCGCGCCTCGGCGTCCGCCGCCCTCGTGGCCAGGATCGCGTTCTTCAGGCCCGTGTAGCTGGGGAGCGCCGAGGCGGCGTTCATCTTGCCGCACGCGCGCTCGAGAAGGGCGGGCGTGTAGGTCTTCGACAGCCCGAGTATGTTGCGGCAGGAGACGAAGGACTGCTCGACGATGGGGCGGCTTCCCATCACGCGCCCTATCGCGGCCTCGGTCTCGGGGCCGATGCGCCTCGCCCACGACGCGAACCGACCCGGCGACCAGGGGTTGTCCAGCGCCGCATGGCTCTCCGGCATGTGCTCGACGTTCGTGGAGTACTGGCCCTTGCGGCCGTGCAGCCTCGGATGCTCGGCGACTATCGCCCCGCCGTGCATCACCGAGACCGATGACGAGGTCAGCTTCACGTCGACCTGCTCGCCGATGAGGGAATGGTCGACGGAATAATGCATGTAATCGACGGTGACGTGGTAATCGGGCGACACCTTGGCGCTGCGCCACTCGCACATCTCGTAGCGCTCGGCCGGAAGCGGCATCAGGTGCATGCGCTCCTCCTCCTCGAAGGCCGAGTCGCGCGAGCCGTCCTTGGCCGAGAACCGGCGGAAGTTGAGCCAGGCGACCCTCTCTGAGCAGAACTCGTTGAACTCGTCGAGGGTGTAGAATGTCATCTCGTTGGCGGGGCCGACGATCCACTGCTCTACCAGGTTGACGGCGGACTCGGCAACGCTCTTGTCGCGCGGCTTGCGTACGCGTGCGGGAACGACGGCGGCCCCGTAGTGATCGGCGAAGCGCTCGTACTCCTTGTTCACGAGCGTGACGCGAGGGACGTTCGTGCGGTCGGTCGCCGTGGCGGCGTTGTCGGGCACCCACATGCGCGGCACGCCGCCGAACTCCTCGAACGCGTGCATCTGGCCGTCCTGCCACGACTTCTGCTTCATGTCGCAGAAGCCCTCCGCCCAGAACTTGCCGGAGAACGGCAGCGTCACGACCAGCACGTAGACCTTCGTCTTGGTTCCCAGCAATTTGTCCGTTAGGAAGGCCGTGTCACCAGCCCAATCTATGTAGCACTTGGCTCCGGCCTCGTGGACGAAGTGCCTGGTGGCATCCATCCTCTCGGCCTCGTCGGCGAACAGGCGCGCGAACATCTGGTACGAGTACGCCAGCTTCTTCTCGGCCTCCGCTCGCTCGCAGTACTCTATCCAGAAGAGCTTCACCGGGAGCTTGCGGTTCTTCTTCTTGCGCTCGACCAGCGGCGCCATGTCCTGCTGGAGGTACGCGTCGTTCGGCTCTCTCTCCTCCTTCGGGAAGAACAGGTCGTCGACCACGTCGGCGTCCATCTGGCTCACCGCGTCGAACGTCAGGCCGTACTCGCGGATGGCCTTGGCTCCCGTCGACACGTCGCGCTTGCTGACGTGCAGCGCCGCCGCGATGTCCGACTGGCTGGCACCTCCCTTTGCCAGCATCATGAGGATCTTCTTGTTCTTAGACATAGGCATCGAGCCCCTTTCCGTCACGGCATCCCGAATTGGATGGGACCCCGGACAAAAACTCGGAC
>DGVK01000116.1 GCA_002395905.1 Verrucomicrobia bacterium UBA4286
GTGAAACCCGCCCGAAAGGACGGGATGAATGAATGACCGAACCTCCACAGAACATCAGTCTTCCTGATACGATCTGACAGAGGCGAACGAGGCCGCGTCCAACGACGCGGCCTCCTCTTTTTTGGTATAATACGCGCTGAACCGGTTGTATGGCTATGAAAGATAGAAAAGACATAAAGGAAGATGTCGTCGGCAGACTGGCGCGCCTCGTGCGTGACACGAGTTCGTCCCTGCCGGACGATGTGGAGCGTGCTGTAAGGCGTGCGGTGCGTCGCGAAGAGAGCGGTTCTTCGGCGGCGGTTGTGCTGCGCACGATTCTCGATAATGTCGCGCTTGCCCGCAAAGAGCAGACGCCGCTTTGCCAGGACACTGGAACGCTTACATTTTTTATCGGAGAGAACCTGCGGCGCAAGGTGCGGCCGGAGCACGTGCGCAAGGCGGTCGCGCTTGCGACGAAGAACGGATGGCTGCGCAAGAACACGATTGATGCTGTCACGGGCCGCTCGTATGACGACAACTGCGCGGAGGTCGCGCCGGTCGTGCATTACGTGGCGGGTCACGAGGGGAAGGTGACGCTTCTCATGAAGGGCGGCGGCAGCGAAAACATGTCGCGGCAGTATTCGTTGCCTGATTCATCGCTTGGCGCGGGGCGCGATCTTGAAGGCGTGAGAAAGTGTGTGCTGGACGCCGTTCACAAGGCGCAGGGTTTCGGATGCGCGCCCGGGGTGCTGGGCGTCTGCATAGGCGGCGACCGGGCGACGGGTTATGAGACTGCGAAGATGCAGCTTTTGCGTTCGCTGGACGACAAAGCCGGCGACGCGGCACTGCGCAGGCTGGAGGACAGGATTCTTAAAGAGGCCAATTCGCTCGGGATTGGCCCCATGGGGCTCGGCGGGCGGACTACTCTTCTCGGCGTGAAGATCGCGGCGCGGTCGCGCGTCCCGGCGTCGTTTTTTGTCACGGTTGCGTACATGTGCTGGGCGTTGAGGCGCAGGACGATGGAGTTCACGAAATGAAGACACTTGAATATCCGTTTGACGAGCGGTCTGTCCGTGCGCTGAGGGCGGGCGATGCAGTCGCGATTACAGGCCGCATATACACCGGTCGAGACAAGATGCACAAGTTCTTCGCCGACGGCGGGAGGCTGCCGGTCGATTTTCGCGACGGCGCGCTTTATCATTGCGGGCCTGTCGTCGTCGAGTGCGATGGAGGATGGCGCGTTGTTGCGGCGGGGCCGACGACGAGCGTAAGGGAGAATCCATACGAGCCGAACTTCATTGCGAAGACGGGTGTTCGGCTGATAATCGGCAAGGGCGGTATGGACGCGGCGACTCTCGCGGCGATGAAAAAGCACGGATGCGTCTACATACAGGCCGTCGGCGGCGCGGCGGCGCTTTGCGCGGCGAGCGTGGAAAAGGTGGCGGGCGTGTCGATGCTGGAAGAGTTCGGCGCGGCAGAGGCGATCTGGCACTTCGACGTGAAGGGATTCCGCGGCGTCGTTGCGATGGACGCGCACGGTCGCAGTCTCTTCGACGAAGTCGCCGCGTCTTCCGGGGAACGCCTTTGCGAGCTGCAGGGCTAGCGCACATGGAGGAATGCGGCCTGGGAGAAATGATGCAGTGGAACATGGCCGAATGAGCGGTAAAACGACATCTTGCGCCCTCAATCGCGACATTCTGGAACGGCACGTTCCGGAAGAGGTTCTTGCGGTCTTGCTGAAGGACCGCTCGACAGGCCGCAATCTCATCTGGGCGACGGATGAAAAGGAGAACTTCACAAATGGAATCTGAGACAAAGACAGTCAAGGCTGTGACGGAGTATGTTGCCGAGGTGTCGCGGCTTGCGAAGACTGGCAAGGCGACAGAGCACACGTTTCGCGGTGCACTTGCCGCGCTCATTGACGCGCTCGCTCCTGGGCTTAAGGCCGTGAATGAGCCGAAGCGAACCGACTGCGGGGCTCCAGACTACATCGTTCAGGACAAGACGGGCCTTGGCGTTTTCTATGTGGAGGCGAAGGACTTGGGCGACGACGATCTTGACGGCAAGAAGCGCCCCGGGCACAAGGAGCAGTTCGACCGCTATAAAGCCGCGCTTGATACGATTATCTTCACCGACTACCTCGACTTCCGTCTCTACCGCCACGGACAGTTCGCCAGCTCGGTCAGAATCGCGGATTGGGATGGAGAGGGCAAGGTGTCTGGCAGACCTGCGGCATACGCAGACTTCGCCGCGTTTGTAGCCGATGCCGCCGCCGGCGACCCCCAGAAGATTGACAACGCCAAGCGTCTTGCCGAATTGATGGCGGGGAAGGCGCGTCTCCTTCAGCGCAACGCAGAGGAGTATCTTACACCTCTCTCTAAGGCGTACGATGACGCGCCTGATGGAGCAAAGCCGCCTGTAACGCCGATTCTTGAACTTATGCTTGGTCTGCGCGACGTGCTGATGCCTGATGTCGGCGCGGGCGAGTTCTCGGATATTTTTGCCCAGACACTCACCTACGGCATGTTTGCTGCACGCCTCAACGACCCTACGCCAGAAGACTTTTCGCGCTACGAGGCAATGGCACTTATCCCCAAGACAAACCCGTTCCTCAAGCAGCTCTTCCAGTATGTCGCCAACAACCTTGAGGACGAACTGGAGTGGATGGTGGACGATCTCGCCGATCTCTTTCGCTCCGCCGATGTCGCAAAGATCATGCGCGGCTACGGGCGTACCGGCTCAGATCCGATGATTCACTTCTACGAGGACTTCCTCGCCGCATACGACGCGGAGCTCCGCAAAGACCGCGGAGTGTGGTATACCCCGATTCAAGTCGTGAAGTTCATCGTCGGCGCGGCGGATTGGGCGCTTCGCACACGCTTTGGTCTGCCCGATGGCCTCGCAGACCGCTCGAAGGTCGAGATCGAACGCGAGGAAATCGCCCCTCACGGAAAGCGCATGACGCGCAAGGTGAAAAAGACCGTCCACCGCGTCCAGCTTCTCGATCCCGCGACGGGAACCGGCACGTTCATCGCAGAATCAATTCGCCAGATATTCGAGAAGTTCAAGGGCAACGAGGGAATGTGGCCCGGTTACGTCGAAAGCGACCTGCTGCCGCGTCTCAATGGCTTTGAGCTTTTGATGGCGTCCTATACGATGGCGCACATCAAGATCGACATGGCGCTTCGAGAGACAGGCGCCACGCCGTCCGGCAAAGAGCGCTTCCGCGTGTTTCTCACCGACTCGCTCTCCGACTGGCACAAGGAACTTCCGGGCGGGCTCTTCGCCTCCGCTCTCGCGCCGGAGCAGCAGGGCGCGGACGAGGTGAAGCGCGACACGCCCGTCATGGTGGTCATGGGCAATCCGCCGTACTCGGGCGAGAGCCA
Source organism: Verrucomicrobia bacterium UBA4286 (assembly GCA_002395905.1). Lineage (GTDB taxonomy): Bacteria > Verrucomicrobiota > Kiritimatiellia > RFP12 > UBA1067 > UBA1067. The sequence continues at coordinate 3,366 of DGVK01000116.1, forward strand.
GAACAAGGGCGACTGGATCATGAAGCTCATGGAGGCATACAAAGTCGAGCCGGGAGGCAAGGTGAAGCTCAAGGAGCGCAACCCGAAGTGGCTCAACGACGATTATGTGAAGTTCATCCGCCTCGCCGAGCACTACGTGGAGAAGAACGGAGAGGGAATCGTCGCCTACATTACGCCGCATGGCTTTCTCGACAATCCGACATTCAGGGGAATGCGCTGGCATCTAATGAAGACCTTCGACGAAATCTGGACGCTGAATCTTCACGGCAACTCAAAGAAGAAAGAAGTCGCGCCCGACGGCGGAAAGGACGAGTGCGTCTTCAACATCATGCAGGGCGTGGCGATTACGCTCTTTGTGAAAAAGGGTGGAGTAGCCGCAAAGAACGCAAATGACGCAAAGGTTTATTATGCAGACCTCTGGGGCAAGAAGAAAGACAAACTTGCCGCGCTTGACGATGCGACGATGGAATCCGTCAAGTGGCAGGAAGTTCAGCCAACCGAACCAATGCTCTTCTTCACGCCAAGAGACACGGAGGGCGAAGCCGAATGGAACGCGGCCTTTGGCATAGCCGAACTGATGAAAGTGAATGGCATGGGAGTAACGACAGGCGACGATGTAACGTTTGTAGATGAAGATGTCGATCAGTTGTTCTCAAAGGTTGCGAATAAACACGACAAAGCAGAGCGGTCAAAGATTAGGAATTTTGCATACCGTCCGTTTGACGAAAGGCTTGTCTATTACGATTCGCGGATTCTTGCTCGAGCTCGCGAAAGATTTATGTCTATTTGTTTCAACACAGACCAGACTGGCAATTTTGCGCTTTGCTTGATTCGCATCAACAGCAAGGACAACGGTTCGCCTGTATTCGTCACAGACAAGATTACTGACAAGACGATTCTTTCATCCAAGGATAATGCGAATGTCTTCCCTCTCTACCTCTACGAAGAGAACATGGGGAAGATGGAGAAGCGGGCGAATCTCGACAAGGACATTGTTGCGAAACTCCGCGCCTCCGCGTCTCCGCGTGAGGAATTGTCTCCCGAAGACATCTTCGACTACATCTACGGTGTTCTTCACTCGCCCGCATACCGCGCGAAGTTCAAGGAGTTTCTGAAGGTCGATTTCCCGCGTATCCCGTACCCGAAGGACTCGGCCGAGTTCGTCCGCTTCCGTGATGCAGGGCGCGAGCTGCGCATGGTGCATCTCATGCGCGACTCCGAGCCTACGCTCTCTGAGACGCGCGCGAGGTTCCCTGTCGTCGGAGATAACACCGTTGACAAGGTTGAATGGGAAGACGGGCGCGTCTATATCAACGCGACGCAGTATTTCGACAACGTGCCTGTCGAGGCGTGGGAGCAGCCTATCGGCGGCTATCGTCCTGCAGAGAAGTGGCTCAAGGATCGCAAAGGTCGCATTCTCACCCAAGACGACCTCAAGCACTACCAGCGCATAGTCCTTGCTTTAATGAAAACTGCCGAGGTGGTTGAAAAACTCGCAGCCGTTGATCGCGAAGAGTTTTGTGGAGATAATGCGTAGGGGCGTAAGCGATGATAAGCGAGAACCAAGACTGGGGGCTGTCCCCAGTTGGCAGTGCGATTTTAGCGGTGATATTGACACATTCTATCATTTATCGCCGTGAAAAGCGGAGACTGTCCCCAGTTGGTTTCCGACAATCCATGGTGACTTGTAAAGTGGGTGGGTC
>DGVK01000088.1 GCA_002395905.1 Verrucomicrobia bacterium UBA4286
CGTCGCGCTCCTCGGCCATGTCGCCCGTGAGAAGCCAGCCGTCCTCCTTGAGAATCTCGGCTGTGGCCTTGGGATTCTTGTAATACTCCCTCATCACGCCGGGACCTTTGAGCGCCAGCTCGCCGACTTCGCCGGGCTTAACCGGCGTTACACCGTCGCGCCCGACGATCTTCGTCTGCCAGCCGAACCCCGCCACGCCGATCGCGCCGACGTGGTCGATGTTCTCAACGCCGAGATGCACCGCGCCCGGCCCGGTGGATTCAGAGAGGCCGTAGTTGGTGTCGTAGGCGTGGCCGGGGAAGACGGCCTTCCAGCGCTTTATGAGCGCGGGCGGGACGGGCTGCGCGCCGATATGCATGAGCCGCCACTGCGAAAGCCTGTAGTCCTCGAGCTTCACGTCGCCGCGCTCTATCGCGTCGAGGATGTCCTGCGCCCACGGGACGAGAAGCCACACGACCGTGCATTTCTCCTCCGAGACGGCGCGGAGAATCCATTCGGGCTTAACGCCCTTCAAGAGAACAGCCTTGCCGCCGACGAGGAAGCTGCCGAACCAATGCATCTTGGCGCCGGTGTGGTATAGCGGCGGTATGCAGAGGAAGCAGTCGTCTTTTGTCTGGCCGTGGTGGGCCTGCTCGGCCCGGCACGAATGGATGAGGCAATGGTGCTGCAGAACGATTGCCTTGGGGAATCCAGTGGTGCCGCTCGAGAAATAGATCGCCGCGTCGTCGTCGGCCGTCATGGGGACCGCCGGAGCCCTGCTGGAGCAGTACGAGACGAGGTTGCGGTAGCTCTCGGCGAAGCTGGGGCAGTCGTCGCCGACGTAAAAACGCGCCTTAACGCGGGGGATGCGGTCGACAATCTGCTCGACGCGGCCGATGAACTCCGGACCGAACACGAGCGCCTGCGCGTCGGAAAGATCCAGACAATAGCGTATCTCGTCCGCCGTGTAGCGAAAGTTCATCGGCACCGCCATGCATCCCGCTTTCAGAACGCCGAAGTAGATCGGCAGCCACTCCAGACAGTTCATGAGGAGGATTGCCACCTTGTCGCCCTTCTTGAAGCCTCTGGCCAGAAGAAGGTTTGCGAAGCGGTTCGCCTTTTCGTCGAACTCACCCCATGTGAGTTCGCTTCTGAACGCCTCTATTGGCGACGATTCGATAAGCGAATATTCGCGCCACGTCGTGTGACGCGCTTCTAGTTCCTGAGGGTTTATCTCGACGAGTGCCGTGTCGTTTGGCCACTCGCGCGCGTTGCGTTCCAGAATGTCGGCAATTGTGTTCATGGTGTCTTCCCGGTTCAGTTCTTTTTTACATGCGTCTTGATTGCGGCCTCCGCCCATTTAAGATCGGCGAGGCAGTTCTTGGCCTCCTGCACCACAGCAGCGTCGGGATGGCCCTTGAACGGCTCGTAGGCGCGCACCGTCGTCGATATCTTCGACAGCAGACCTCTGAGCGCCGCCTTGCCTGCGCCGGGATCGAAGTCCTTCGCCTTCGCCGAGAACGCTTCAAGCTGAGCCATCTTCACAACTTCGCTTCTCGCCTTGAGCGCCGCGAAACTTTCGTCGTAATCGGCGGCCGCCGCCGGGAAGCGCTTTCGAAACTCGACAATATGCATATAGGCGCGGCCCGGCAGCACGTCGATCTCGCTGTCGATAAGCCGCCGCCAGTAGGCCGCGTCTGGCGGCGCGGCGTAGTCGGTGAGCGCGAGGACGACCCGCTCCTCGGCAAGGCGCTCGTCGGTTCCTTTGTAGGAAAGCCGCCCCGTTGCGTCCAACACGTAGAACCACGGCGACTTCTCGAAAACGGGCGCGCCGTCCTCAAGCCCCGCTTCGCGGTAGAGCGGCATGGTTATCCCCTCCCTCTTCGCAAACGACTTGGCGGACGGCGCATCTCCCGCGCCGCCTATCAGCGACCCGAGCGCGACAAACGGTTTGGATTTGTAACTCTGCCACACGCGCTGCAACCGCGCCACCGCCTCGCGACCTTCGGCGGAATCAAGACTCCAGCGGCATACAAGCGCGACCTTGCCCTGCATATATCCTTCCGAAAGCCTGCGCCCGGCAAGCTGGCTCTCCGGTTCAAGACCCGTCCAGCCCACAATGGCGGCGAGCATCGCGGCGAGGATCATGATTCCACACCCTCTTCAAGCGCCTTGACGAGGAACGGGATCGCCCTCTCGAAGCTCACGCCGTACCAATGGCCGGTGTCTGTCGCCTTTATCGACTCGCATACGACATCCGCCGCGAGTGCGGCGGCTTCCAGCGCGGTGCGCCCGCGCATTAGCGCGCCTGCGAAGACCGAGGCGTAGATGTCGCCAGTCCCGTGGCTCATGCGGTCGATCCGAGGATTGAAGTCGTAGTCGATCTTTTTGCCGTCGCTCACCGCGCTTCCAAGCTCGCCCGCCTCAAACGAAACGCCGGTGAGGACGACGTTCTTAGCCCCGAGCCCGTGGAGCTTGGTGACGAGGAACTCGATGTCCTCGCGCGTATAGCCGTCAAGTTTCGGCTCGTCGCCTACAAGAAGCGCGGCCTCGGTGAGATTGGGGAGGATGTAGTCCGCTCCATTGCAGAGACGCGCCATCTTGAGCGGGAAGTCGTCGGCGAAACCAGCGTAGAGGCGGCCGTTGTCGGCCATCGCCGGGTCGACGACGCGTATCGCGCCCGGCGCGGCGCAACTGGACATTATGGAAAGGATGGGGTCGATCTGGCTCTCGCCGACATAGCCGGTATAGAACGCATCGAAGGTTATCCCCAGTTCCTGCCACTTGCGCTCGACGTTCGAAAGCTCGGGCGTGAGGTCGGCGTAGGTCCAGCTCGAAAAGCCGCCCGTGTGGTTCGAGAGAACTGCGCTCGGGAGTATGGCGCACTCCACTCCGCACGCCGACACCAGCGGCAGCGCGACCGTCGTCGAGCACTGCCCTACGCAGGAAATATCCTGTATGGTAAGAATTCTTTTCATGGTTAGGCTGGATATTATACCAAATTTCCCGCCGGAGAGCGACATGCGGACGGCAATCCACCCTTATCCCGGATTTTTCTCGATAAGGGAAAGTGGAATGCGCGAGAG
>DGVK01000143.1 GCA_002395905.1 Verrucomicrobia bacterium UBA4286
CCGTCGAGCGGCTCGCGGAGACGATTACCGGCATCTGGGCCAGCGCCTTCGCGCCGCCCTGTAGTTCTATCTCATCTTTCGCCCATGTTACCATGTTACTGATTTCCTTTTGATGCGGCGCGCTCGGTGATAGCGCCCTACCGATTTCTTGCGGCGCTGCTGGGATCCGCGCCCTACCAGTTTCCGCGTTCCTTTCCTCTCTCAACCATTACTCGCCCGTAACTGCAAAATCTTACACGCCAATCTCGCGCCCACACGGCGTTCGTCAGCACTGCCGGGGAAGTACACATGCCTGCGATGAGAATTTTGCACTTTGCCAATGTCATGCCAGCACCTCCCAATGGCCGCCCTTAGTTGGACCAACGTGACGGAGGCGACCAGATTCTCTTAGCGCCCTTAGATTCTTCTCTATGCCTTTTACCGTTAGATTGACTGCAATTGAAAGTTCATGCGCAGAAGCAGTAGGATTGGACACAAGATAGGCCACAATCTTCTCGGCGCTAGACAGCTTTTTCGCTGGCCTCTTTACCCTACTTTCCACCGAACTTTCCACCCTACTTTTCACCCTACTTTCTACCCTACTTTCCACCGAACTTTCCACCCCAGTTTCTACCCCAGTATTTACCATGGTCTTTTCCACACTTGGCGCTGACATGGGGCGTTTCAGGATAACGCGGAAGTCATCCGCGTCGTCCTCTGTCCATTCGGGGGCGGGGACGCCCCATTCCTTGCATTTTGCAATCATGTCCTCGGTGCCAGTCCCGGATTTTTCGATATAGCCCTTCAGGTACATCGCCCGCGCCAGCAGCGGATTTACCGGCACCGACTTGTGTGTTTTCGATAGCTTGCCGATGGTCATGCCGTGCGGAAGGGATCCCGGGCTCCAGACTTCAAGCCGGTCCTTGAAGAGCATGACCTGTACGCTTGCGTTGCTCGTGTAGTCGCGATGGACGATTGCATTGACTATGGCCTCTTTCACGGCATCGTAAGGCAATTCGAACTTTGTCGGAACCTCCGCCGTGTCACCAGTCTCCCTCGTGCCGACCCAGTTGGATATGTGAGACATGACAAAGCGCGTCGCCTGGTCGGCCAGTTCAAACACGTCACCCATGTATATCTGGTGGTCTGCCATCGGCTTCGACACCCTGTCGGCGTAGAACTGGGCGCACTTCACCTCGGATGCGACGAAGAACTTCTGAGGGCGCTTGCCAAAGAGCAGTGCAGCTGGATTGAGTACGTTGCCATAGTCATCAACGAGCTCAAGTGCCGTGAGCAACTTCTCCACCGACGAGTTCACAGGAAGATAGAACTGCCGCTTCTCTCGCGCGGTGCGTATGAAGTCGCGAATCTTCGCTACGCTCAAGTCTTTGATTGTAACTCCGGCGGTCTTGGCGGCGTCGAACGGAAGGACATTTATGAGACCCTTGTCCTCCAGGTGCTTAGCGAGTGCTGCGTAGACCGCAGTGCGCAAATCGTCGTAGCCGACAAAACCCTTGCGGACGACATCGTCGTTGACGCGCGAAATGAATGCCGCCTGTCGCGGGTCTGTCTCGCCGGCAGACTTGTCGACAAAGCAGATGCGATACTTGTGCTTTGCCGTCGCGCGCCGATATTCCCGTTCGGTCGCCGAGACGCCTTTGGGATCGACATTGCCGTATGTGTGGCCGAAGATGCCGAGGTAGATGTCGCAGCCGTCGACTTCGGCAAGATACACGCCATCGGCCTTCCGTTCCTGCGCCGGGACCTCCTCGAAAAGGAACACCTCAAAGAAGCGCCCGAGGATCGCGTCCTTGCGCAAGTACTCCGCAAGCGCCTTACGCTCCTTTGCAAATTCGCGTTGAACGCTCGATATAAAGATTCGACTTTTCATGAAATTGCCCCTGCTCTCATAGCCGCGTTCTTGCTCCTACCGAAGGTTTTTAATGATTGCCTTTCCTGGATGTACGGCCTGGTCGCTTCAGCCAGTGATTCTTTCCGAAACACTTTCCGTTTATTTCTTGTTTACGAGGTCGATCGTCAGAATGTTGCGTCCGCCGGCGCAACGGTAGGAGATGGAAGAAGCCATCTTCTTCACCATCATTATTCCCAGTCCGCCGATCGGCCGCTCCTCAGCCGGAAGAGTAGTATCCGGATCGGTGTGGGCCAGCGGATCGTACGGCTTGCCGTCGTCGGTGAAGACGAGCCTCACTCCGGCCGGGCTGTCAAGCAGTTCGACCGCGAGATCAAAGCCGGTCGCGCCGGAATGCTTTACTATGTTCGAGGCGATTTCGTCAAGGATCACATGGATCTTCGGGGAATCGGCGGTCTCGATTATCTCGTCGATGAACGCGCTGGCGTCCGCAACGCCTTTCTGGACGGCCAGGAAGGAACGTGCAAATCTGCGGCAGCCCGCCCCGCCGACGCCCCCGTCGCCGTTGTACCGCAGAAGAAGCTGGGTGCAGTCGTCGGCAAGTTCCGCCCCGCCGCCATGAGCCGAAACCGCACGGAACAGCGCACGCAGAAGCGGCGAGTCGCCGCGCTCCAGTGCGACGCCGCCGCTCGCCAGCATCGTCTCTATGGAGAACCTGAGCCGCTCTTCGCCGAAAAGCTCCCCGCGCATGTCGGGCTGTTCGGTTATGCCGTCGGTGTAGAGATACAGCATGTCGCCTGGCGCAAGCGCGAGCTTGTGGGCGGTGTACGGGAGGCCGCCCATGGCGCCGAGCATCATGCCTGAACGCGAGCGGATGAACGCCGGGGCCGAGTTTCGCGCCACAAGCACCGGCGGATTATGCCCGGCGTTGACATATGTCACGACTCCCGCGGCAAGATCGAGCTCGCCTATCCACGCCGTGACGAACATGTTGGCGTCGTTGTCGCGGCTCAAAGCGTCGTTCGCCTCTGCGACGGCTTCTGCAAGAGGCAGCCCGGTCTGCACCGCCCCCTTGATCGTCGCCTTGGCCCTCATCATGAACAGAGCGGCAGGAATCCCCTTCCCGCTGACATCCGCAATCATGAAAATGAAATGCCCGGAACCGGTCAGGTAAAGATCGTAAAAGTCTCCGCCGACGTCGCGGGCCGTATGCATGGTCGCGAAAACATCCATTCGCAGCTCTTCGGGGAAAAGCGGGAACACGCGCGGTATCGCGCTTTCCTGTATGCTCTTCGCCATGGACATCTCTTTGCTGCGCTGCAGGGCGAGCTGGTCTTTTACATAGCTCGCGATTACGATTCCCACAAGAATCGAAGCCAGCACAAGCGCCATCCCGTTCAGAAAAGCCGAGGTCGCCACCAGAAGGCGCCGCTCGACGACGGCGGTGCGCTTCGGTATGACGACATATACGGGGAATCCCTCTATTATCCGCTTTTCGCAGTAGCTGTCTTCTCCAGGATCTTTCCACTGGCCGCCTTCACGGCCGGCTACCGGGTGGGAAATTATCGTCCCGTTGTCCGTCGCAATGAAAATCCCGCCGTCGTCGCCGCTCACATGCCAGCCGTGCGTAAGGCCGGTAAGAGCCGACCTCGCCAGATTGCGGACGGATTTCTCCCTGCCGCCCACCTGGACGAAACCGCCTTCCGGCATCCACACGCCGACGTATTTAATCATTTCACCGCGCAGAGTGTTCGGGAGAAGCGGCTGCGCGAGCTCGTACCTGTCGGTGAGCAGAGACGCGAATTCCCTCGCCTGGCCTTCGGCCGTGGTGAAATCGAGCGCCCCGACTTCTTCACGGCGCGCGCTGTGGGTAAGAAGGCCGTCGGCGTTGACGACGCATATCTCGTCCACGCCAAGCTCGTCTGCCAGGATGCGCAGACGGCGGCTCGATTCGTCCGGGTCGTTCCACCAGTCGTTTTCGCGCATTTCATAGACTTTGTCGCGCAGCACCATGGCCTGACGGAACATGCGCGCGTCCACGCGCTCGCGGATGTCTACGGCCACGTCGTTGAAAACATTGTTGATGATGTTCTGTATCTCGCGACTGGTCATCTTTTCATGAAGCATCCATGTGAGCGCCATGGACGCGAGAAAGGCGATCGAAACGGCGCCGACTAGCCTGCGGGCGAGTTTGCGCTGGGCCATGCTCTTCATTTCGCCCCCCTTGAAGCTATAACTTCGTCGAGAGCCGCTTTAAGCCGCGTATTCCCCTTTCGGACGGCTATGCCGAAATTCTCGCGCGTCTCAAGCCGCGACGCCGCGAGCGCACCGCCCGAGCGCTCGGCGTCCAGCCTCACCGTGCAGCTGTCGAAAAACACAGCGTCCAGCCGGTTCGCTTTAAGATCCGCCACCGCCCGCGCGTATGAATCATAGCGGATCGGGTCGATATTGTGGGATGTAAGGTATAGATCGTAGGTCGAAGCGTCCATCGTCGCGACACGAATCGTCTCGGCGCGAATCATAGTCGGCATCCTGTCGCTCGCACGGTAGAGGAACATTCCTCCCTCTGTGGCATATGGAATCGAAAAATCGACAGCCTGCCTGCGCCCCTCGGTTATCGTTATGCCCGATGCCGCAAGATCGGCTTCTCCGGTGCTCACCATCGGAAGAAGGTCGGGGAACTTCGCCTTGCGGACTTCGATCCTGCATCCAAGCCTGGCCGCCGCCTCTTTTGCAATATCTATTTCGATCCCGACTATCTCGCCCGTCGCGGCGTCCGGGTACGAGTAGGGAGGCGTGTCGGTCGTTGTAACGAGAACGAGAGTGCGGCTGTCGCCGTGCGGCGCGGCGCCGTCCTGGGCGCGGCGGTCGCAGCCGGCGAAAAACGCCGGGACGAGAACGGCGAGAACCGTCAGACAAGTCCGAAAAGCTCGCTGCATCCCGTTATCTCGAAAACACCGCGCACCGTTTCGTTGGCGTTGACAACCGACATCTTTCCGCCGGACCCCATAAGCGCCTTCTTCGCGGTCAGAAGCACTCTGAGCCCTGCGGACGAAATGTATTCAAGCCCTGCAAAGTCAAACTCGACTTCTGTGACGCCGGCGTCGGCGAGCGCTTCCTCCAGTTCCGGCGCGGTGTTTGTATCGAGCCTGCCCTGGACCGCGATGGCGAGTCTGCCGCCATCCTTTCGCTTTTCTATCTGCATTGCTATTCCTCTTCCAGTCTATAGAACATTTTTGGAGCCGCCGTCTTTGGGACGGTCGCTGTAGCGGTTCCGTCGGGATTGGCCGTGATCTCCACATCCGCCTGCGGCAGAAGAGCCGCGTCGTCTTCCGGCAGCGGGAGCCCGTCCGCCGCGCGCACGCGAAGGCGCTGCGCCGTTTCCGCCGTGAGCCAGCCGTCGGGCTCCGCCGAGACGACGAGCGTGACCGCATCTTCCGAAACATCAATGTCCCTGATGTGCAGAGCCGTCAGAGGAACGCCGGACGATGCAGCCGTCCCGCCGTCCGAGACGGTCGCCGTCCAGCGGACTCCGTCGACGGAGAACTCGTAGCCGCCGTTCGACAGCCAGATGCGCAATTTGCCGTCGGCGTCGGTATAGAGGTCTTTTGTGCCGTATGCGTATGCCGCTCCGTCGCGCACGATCTCGATGGACTCCACCTTGGCGTCAGGAGTCCCGATGTCGAAGTCCACCGGATAGACGGCGGACGAGAAATCGTTCGTCGGGGCTGGGCGCAAGCCTTTGTTCGCAACATAGATCGCGCCGCCGGTGAACACGACCGATCGCACGGAGCCGATGGCGGCTCCGCCAAGTTCGGGCGAAGCATTGCCGCCGCCGATCGACACGACGGTGCCGTTCTCGATGCGGATCGATCCGCCGCCTCCCTGGTCTCCGCAGCCGATGCCCGGCGCGCGCATTCCGCCGGTGGCCTTGACGATTCCGCCGGAAACCGTGATGCTGTCGAGTCTGGCATCAGGTGTCGTGGCAAAAGATCCGCTTCCGATTCCGGGCGACTGCTGGCCGCCGTTGGCAGTCACCTCCCCGCCCGAAATGACGATTCTTCCGCCCGCGCCGTAAAAGCCGCGGCCACCGCCGATGCCCGCGCCATACTGGATGCTGCCATTCGCCGTCACGACGCCGCCCGAGATGGTCACCGCTTCGCAGGCTCCGTTTTCGCCGCCTCCGATGGCGGCCGCATAGCTGCCGCCGTTCACCGTCACGACGCCGCCTGCAATCGAGATCGAACCGGCACTCTCCTTATAGCAGCTGCCGCCGATGCCCGCCGCCTGATTGCCGCCGGAAACGACAAGCACGGAAGGCGGAAGTCCCGCAGATTGAGCATCGGAGATCGCAAGCGACGACCCGGCTGCCACGTGGATTCCCGCAGCCTTGCTTCCCGTTGCGACGAGACTGTTGGTCCCGCCGATTGCCATCAAGACGGAACATGCGCCGCAGTCGAACGGCGACAGGCCCGCGACGCTGTTCGAGATGGAAAGACCATCGAGCGCAACGGAACAGTCAGAGTCGACGCGCACGCTGATGTTCGTCCCCTCGCCGGAAATCGTGAACGGCCCTTCGCCCGTGAGCGAAACGATGCGTTTTCCGACAAAGAATTTCCAGCCGCCGCCCTGGAGCTCGGACACGTCGACGCCGTTCACCGTCACGCCGACACTCTCGCGCTCCGTCATCTTCTCCGCCGTGCTCGCGGCGCTGGAATCCACCACTACGACCTTGTAGAGCTCTCCGTTGGCGAAGAAATACGTTTCCTCGTCCGTGTACGTGGCCTTGAGGTAGAGATAGACCTTGCCTTCGGCGTCGGCGACGATGTTGGAGGCGTTGTAGTAGTCGGGCAGCCACATGAACTCGACGGGCGCGTTCGGCTCCAGTTCCGGAATCTCAACGCAGGCGGCGCTTTCGCCCTGCGGTGTCTTCGCGCCGGAATTCGCAAGCACGTAGTGGTCATAGTTCGGATGTCGGCCAATGAAGATGTTTCCGCCGGAGATAACCGGATCGTCGATTCCGCTCACAGTTCCAACCGCGCCGCTGAGCGCGACAATGTTGCCGCCGGTCACGGTGATGCCGTGCCCAAACGCAAGATACATCCCGTCGCTGACGCCGATCGCGGCGCAGCCCCAGTATTCGCCGGACGCGCCGCCCTTCGCGTGGAGCCAGCCGTCGCCGCCGATCTCGAGATCCGAGACGCCGGGCACTTCGAGCGCGGCGCAGTATTTTCCCGATTCGAGGGTGTTGGTGCCGGTGAACCAGACACGCGCCGTCACGTTCGACGCGATGGCGAACGGCGTCCGGCGGTTCGCCTTGGCCTTGAGGCAGAGATTTGAGAGCGTCACGGAAGCGTCCGTCTCGACGCGCACTCGCACCGTGCCTTCAGTGTTCGTCCCGTCAAGGACATACGGCCCCGCGCCGGACAGCGACAGGACTTCGTTCGTGGCATTGTACGCCCAGCCGTCGCCCTGCAGGAAGCCAGCATCCTCGCCGTTCACGCACACGCCGGTGACGCGATGCGCAACGGCCGGCGCGCCGGACACGGACACGGCCCACGGCTTGCCTCCGACAGTGAACGAGTAGACCCCGTCCGGCAGATACACGAACGCTTCGCCGGACGCATCCGCCATCGCGGAACTTGCGTGCGGTTCAAGCCCTGAAATCGACACGGTCGCGCCGGCCGTCAGCTGCGGCAGCGTCACGCGCCAGGCGGTCTTGGAGCCCTCCTGTCGGCTGTCGCCGGGATCGGCGGAACCCGACGCGGCATCGAACACGTTGTTCGTCGCGCCGCCGGCATTGAAGTACAGTCCGTTCACGTTCACGACACGCACCAGATTCGTAGACGGCAGCCACAGACAGACGGAACCCGTGGAATCGGCAACCACGTCATTCATCCCGTAAGTCGCGGAAATGTCAGAGGAAACGAGCGAAACTTCCGCGCCTGCGGTCAGGTTCGT
>DGVK01000201.1:0-6092 GCA_002395905.1 Verrucomicrobia bacterium UBA4286
ATTTTGTAGCGCGCCCCGGCAGGGTGCTGGAACGCCCCCCGCCGAGTGGCACCTGTACATGTGGGAAATGCAGAAAAACAGTCAGAACCGCCGCCGGGGCGATCTACGCCAGGAAGTCGGGCATCGGAGGCGGCGGCAGATTGAACGCCGACGAGACGAGCCTCCCAAGTCCATCGTCGCGCACCATTTCACCGGCCGGCACATCCGCCACAGGCTCGCTGCCGACGAGAACGTCGATATTGCGTACATCGGAAAACTTAAGCCCCTTGTTCCCGTCTTTCGCGTCTTCCGTCTTCTGCCCGGCGACGGCCGCCTGCTCGCCTGTGCAAAACGTTTTGACGCCTGCGCCTATGCTGTTGATGCTTATGTCCATGCGGTTTCCTTTCAGTTTCGTGTTCCCCCTGTCTACACGCAACAGCAAAAAAGGTTACACCTGCATGAACCCGTTTTCCGGAATTGAATCGAACCTGTCATTCCCGTCCGCCGGTTTGACGGCCTCGGCCTCGCGATAACCCGCGACAATCTGCCTCCAGAACTCGGTTTTGTTCACAACCGCCTCGACGTTGGAGGAAAGCGCCTCGACATCCATCTGCGCCAGAGGGAACGACTGGAATATGGCGTAGGCGCCGTTTTCCGGATTCTGGCACAACACCGCGCCGCCCGCCTTGGCAAGCAGATGGTTCGCCTGCAGCATCAATCCGCCGAACCTGCCGTTTGCGTCCGGCGGAGGCAGACCTATTTCACCATAGACCGTAACCGTGTCGGCTTGGTCGTTGTTGATAAGAGCTATGTTCATGCCGTCGATCTCAAGCGTGCAGACGCCGTCTTCAACAACAGCATCCTGCACTCCATACCTCGCCGCAAAGCCGCTTACCAGGTCTTTGTAGTCCATAGTTTTCCTCTCTGTTTCACAGGTTCCACTTTAACGAACGCCTTCGCCGGGCTGTCCGACGGGCGGCCGTTTCCCGCAATGGTTTTTATATTATACCATATTTGCGCGTTCACGTCGGACGGTCCGCCTTTTCTACATCGACCGGCGAAACCGTAACTTCGATCGCCGTGCCGAGAATATCGACGTTCAAGCACAGCTTGGCGTCGCGCCCGGTGCGCTTCACATAGCCTTCGGTCCCGCGGAACGGGCCGGAAGTTATGCGGACGTATTCCCCCGCCTCGAACACCTCGGTCGTGCGGATCTCGTTCAAAATGCCCTTAGACACGTTGGCGACCTGCCTCAGCTGATGGATCATCAGGCGCGGGTTCCGCACGTTGATCGTCCGCACGACAAGATTTGTCTTGAGCATTTCCACGCGCTCGTCGGCGAACAGTTTCGTGAAGATGTAGCCCGGGAAGACGGGCAGTTCGCGCCGCACCTTCCGGCGCTGCACCTTCGTGATCTTCACATAGAGCGGCAGATGGCAGAAGTACCGGTAGGCCGCCATTATCCGGGCAACCTTTTTCTCAGTGCGCGGTTTTACGTGCAGAACGTACCAGTCGCGCTTCGCCGGCCTGCCATCTACGTTGGAATCCATCGGTCTTCACTGCCTCTTGTGGCCTTCGTTCCAAGGCATGTGCATAGGCCTTCCGCGCAGGACTGGGAAGCTCCAGGAGTAGTGGATGGCGAGCCCTCGCAGAACGAATATCACGAGCACGCACACCGTGGCGCAAGGGATGGAGGAAACTCCGAACCCCTCGTAGAGTATAACGTACAGAACCGCGCCCGCGAGACACGCGGTGGCGTATATCTCCTTGCGGAATATCACCGGGACGTCGTTTATCAGCACATCGCGCAGCACGCCGCCGAACACACCGGTCACGACACCCATCGTAACGGCGCACCAGTCGGGGAAGCCGTGCGCAAGCGTCTTCTCCAGCCCTATCACCGTAAAGAAAGAGATAGAGATCGTGTCGAACACGAACCACGTTATCTTCTCGGAAATGAACCGCCGCCCGAACACCGCGACTCCCGCGAGCGCGGCGAACGAGGTGATGAGATAGCTGGGATTCTTCATCCAGAACGGCGGCACATTCAGCATCAGGTCTCTCAGCGTGCCGCCTCCAAGCGCAGTGACAAGGCCTATCACATACGCGCCGAAAAGATCGAACCGCTTGATGGACGCCAGCCTCACGCCGGCTATGGCGCCGGCGAACGTGCCGATATACTCGAGCAGAAAGCTGAAGGGATCCCTGCCCAGCGCCTGGTCGAGGAAATCGTACCAGTTGAGGTTGAAAAAATCCGCCATGACCGCAGGATGCCGCCGGAGAAGCCGTCAGTGCCTCGCCACGCGCGTGAAGCTGCGGGCAAGGCTCATCGAAAACTTCATAGGACGGTTTATCGCCCAGCCGCACGCGTTGAGTATCGCGCACAGATCGCGGCGGCGCAGCTTGAACCAGGTGAGAATCACGCTCGGGAGCGAAACCGCCACCACCACCGCCGCGACACCGACGAGTATCTTCCACCAGGGCATCGACGAGACGACGGCCATGAGCGACGCGAACGCCGCGCCCACCATGCCGACTCCGATGCCGATCGCCGCGACGGAGCTCGCCATCGCCGCGCCCGCCTGCGAGTTCTGCCCCGCCGCGGGCGGCTGCGCGAGCGCAGCCTGCGCGGCCGCCTCGCTCTTCGACTGCCTGTCGCCGAGGAACTTCTTCACCGTCGAAGCGATACCTTCGCCCATCTTCTTCCACGGCGCCCAGAACGCCTCGCGCAGAGAAACCTGGCTCTCGACGACCTTGGTGACGACGGCTTCCCAGAACTTTCCGTCGCGGTCGCAGAAGACGCCGTTCCTGCCGACGTAAAGCCCCGCCACCCTGCCGGCCGTCACAACCGCGCAGACGCAGCGCTCCGTCTTGTCGGCCGGGCGCGTAAGCTTGAGGTAAAGGATGCAGCAGTTGGACTTTTCGGCGAGAGCCGCATGAGCCGCCTCGCTGTCGACGTGGAAGCACAGCTCAAGCTCCTTCGCGTCGATCCTCAATGTTCCCGTCTGGAACATCGCGATCTGGTCGCGCTCGTAGAGACGCTTCATGTTCACGTAGTTCTCGAGGAACTCCGCGAGATGGAGCCTGTAGCGCAGCACGCGCTCCTCGTCGTCGAGCGCGGCCTTCGCGGCGGCGTTGACGACCGGCTTCGACGCGACCCACGCGCGGTAGGCGGCGAACGCGCCTTTGACCTTCTTCCACTCAAGACGCGAAAGCTCTTCGCGCACGCCTACGACAGGCTTGACGCACTTCTCGGCGAAATCCACGACGGCTTCGAGATACTTAGGATTGAGATGGGTCTTGAGCGGCAGCGCCACGTCGGGCGCCTCCGTGACGAGCGGCATGTCGGCCGGTGGCGTGAAGAATGCGTCGACGACCGGCTCCACTGCGGCGAGCGCGGCCTCGGCGAGCGCAGTCGCATCGCCGAGGAAGGCGACTTCAGCAGACTTCCCCTTCGCCTCCCACTCTGCAATCGCTTTTTTCTCGTCCTCGCTCGGCTCAAGTCTGGCGAGGTCGCCCTGGCGCGAAACAACATCCGCAAGGGCCTTCTCGTCGGCCTCGGTGGTATGGTAGATGGAGTCGAGATCGACGCCCTTCGACTTGAGGAACTCGATCGCGCCAAGGACTTCGTCGGCCCGTATGCGCCCGTCGTGGTCGGTATCCATCAAATCAAGCATACGCCGGTCGAAACGGACGCCCGTGGTAGGCATCGAAATCGCGAACCACTGCTTTGGATCGAGCTGCGCAAGATGCGCGACATCATCGCCGCATTCAAGCTTTACCTGCGCAGTCCCGCCTGCACGGAACCACTTCCACTGATAGCCTTCCATCTTCTTCATTCCTTTCTGTTAAACTCACACTGAACGATGGCGGTCCTGGCGGGACTCGAACCCACTACCCGCTGCTTAGAAGGCAGCTGCTCTGTCCAGATGAGCTACAGGACCTGCATTTTCTCAAGGTTTTCTGCTTTTGGGTGTAATCGGCTTTGAATTTGGGTGTAATTCGTGGCTTTTTACGCCGTCAAACATTGGTGTGTAGTATACCATTTCCGGGGTGTGAGGTCAATTCGGCCGGTGCCGGCCGGGCATGGCAGTCAAACAGACGTGCGGCGGCGAAGGACCACCGACCGCACGAGCCACATGGCGAGACCCATGGTCGAATACCACGCGACCGAATCCAACAGGGTCCATTCACGAATTCGGAAGTGCGCGAACGGCAGGCGTGAAACGATCCACGAAACGCCGACCATTGATCTGGTGAAGAGCGCCGCGGCGTTGTTCAAATGCGCCGCAAGGTTCGTCGATATAAAGCTTGCCGCCGCGCCCAGCACGCTTGCGCAAACTGAAAAGCCCGCCGCAGGCACAAGGACGAGATTCGCAAGAAGGCCTCCCGGCGTTACAGTGCCGAACGCATGGGCGACGACAGGCGTGCCTGCGGCCCACGCCGCGAACGAGACGCCCGCAAACTCCAGCCACTTCGGACAGAGGCCCCGGCTCCACTCTATGAAAAGAACGATGCCGAGCATGACGGCGAACGACAGAAGCGACGAAACCCTTACAATGTTCTGCGGCGAAACGAGATGGAACACGACGAAAGTCGCCGCCCACGCCGAGAGCGCGTCGGGCCTCCTCCATCCGACAGGGGCGGCGAGACAGGCGCTGGCCATTGCGGCCGCCCGCACCGCGCTCGGCCCCGCGCCGACGACCGCCACATAAAGCCATATTGCCGGCAGCGCGGCGATGCACGCGATCCTGTAAGGGACGAAACACGCCAGAAGAACGATGAATACAAGCCGCGCCACAATGACGACATGCATGCCCGAAACCGCAAAAATATGCATCGTCCCCGCGTCGACGAACACGCTTCTTGTCTCGCGCCCCAGCCGCGAGCGCTCGCCCAGCAGGATCGCCCGGTTGAGATCGGCCGTCTCGGGAGACGATTCGAGGCCTGTGCCAAGCCGCCGCGAGAGATCGCGGCGCACGGCGGCGACTGCGGCCATCACCTGGTTCATCCCAACGCTTTCGTCGAGAACGGCATACGTCCCCTTCCCTCGCACCCACATCCGCCGCCGCGAAAAGTCGTTCGCGTCCTTGCGGTCAAGCCATCCGGCACAGCGCCACGTCTCGCCGACCCGCGGGAGTCGCGCGTCTCCGGCGAGCGGAAAGATTATCTTCACGTCGACGCCCGAGAACGAACTGTCGAACGACACCCACCTGTCGGTCTCGCCTCCCTTTACAACCGGGTCCGACTCCACGACAAACCGCTGTTCAAACGGCGCGCCTGGCGCGCAGGCGTCGCGAACCGCCTCCTGGCGCGTCTCTGAAGACCGCAGCGCCAGCGACAGCCCGAGAAGAAAAACGGCCGCGATTTTCCAGCCGCGCAGACCGAAGCCGTGGCCGAAAAAAACGACCGCCAGCGAAAGCGCCGCCGCCGCGATCCACGCCGGACCGAACCAAAAGCACACGAACCCGCACGCCTCTCCCGCCGCAAGCGCCGCCGGTATTGCGAGCCGATTCACAGAACACCCCTCACGGCGTCATCACGACAGGCTCTATTTCGCCGTTGTCCTTGAACCTCATCCTGTCGAGGCAGGTCACGCGGTGGTGCGGCGAAAGACTGGGTATCGGCCTCCGGTGGTAGCAAATGTACCATTCGTCCGTCCCGGGCAGATTTATAACCGAGTGATGGCCCGCGCCCGTCGCGACCGGCTTCTGCGAAGAGAGAACCCTTCCCTTGAATTCGAACGGACCGAACGGGCTCCCGCCGATGCTGTAGTTTACGCAGTAGCTGTCGCGCGTCCAGCTGCCGCTGGAATACATGAAATACCATATGCCCTTGCGCTCGAACATGACAGAACCCTCGACATAATCCTTCGGTGTCATGTCGCGCCACATGCGGCCGTCGTCAAACGGCACAAGAGATTTGAAGTTCGGCGCAAGCTTCACAAGGTTGCATCGACGCCATCCGCCGTAGATCATGAACCATTCGCCGTTGTATTCGAACACATACTGATCGATGGGCTGCGCCCCGTTCCAAAAACAGTCGATCAACGGACGGCCGACGAGGTCGCGGTAAGGGCCTTCCGGCCGGTCGGCCACGGCGACGCCTATCCC
>DGVK01000201.1:6154-6682 GCA_002395905.1 Verrucomicrobia bacterium UBA4286
CCCGCCGTACTTCGGGTCGCTCTTCGCGCGCACGACGGTGCCGGTGCGCGAGCCATCCGCAGGATATGCGTCGTTGGCCGAGAAGAACAGGTAGTACCTGCCGTCTTTCTCGTGCACGTCCGGCGCCCAGAGACAGCTTGAAGCCCACGGCACATCCGCCGCCTTCAGGACGCCAGGGTGCTTCGTCCACGACTCAAGGTCGGTCGACGAGAACGCATCGAAGCGCGTCTGTTCTTCAAACGGTGCGGAACATGTCGGGAATATCCAGTACCCGCCGCCGAACCTGCGTATCTGCGGATCTGCGTACCATCCGTCGAAGAGCTGCCCTGTCGCCGGTGCGCAACGCGCCTGCATCGCAAGGAGACATGCCGCCGCGAACAGGAAAAAGCATCCGAAGACTTTCATGGCACGTCTACTTGGCGCGGCGCTTCGCGCACATCTCATGGTAGTCGGAATACCCCCCTTCGAACCACGTGGTCTTCCCGCCGCCCTCAAAAGCGAGAATGTGCGTCGCGATCCTGTCGAGGA
>DGVK01000201.1:6825-6951 GCA_002395905.1 Verrucomicrobia bacterium UBA4286
CGAGGTCGTTCGTAGGCTCGTCGAGGAGCAGCAGATTCCCGCCGGATGTAAGAAGCTTTGCGAGATGCACACGGTTGCGTTCGCCGCCCGAAAGCACTCCAACCTTCTTCTGCTGCTCGGCGCCGC
>DGVK01000054.1 GCA_002395905.1 Verrucomicrobia bacterium UBA4286
GAGCTCTTCTTCCGCAAGGGCTGGGCGAAGTCCGCCGGCTTTGCCGCGTTCTTCGCCGTTATGTCGACTGTCGCAATGGCCGGGATATGGGAGCTCGTCGAGTGGTGGTACGCGGTTGTCGACGGAGGAGAGGCGGGGGCGGCGTTCCTCGGTTCGCAGGGCGACGTATGGGACGCGCAGAAGGACATCCTCTGCGACACCCTCGGCGCGATCTGCTCCTCGGGGCTCTTCCTCTGGCGCGTTCGGTCCGCTGGGAATCGCATTGGAGATTAGAAATGCAGACAAGCGAGATTAAAATCCCAGCGCGTATTCACGCGATACTGGCGAGAGAGGCGGGCAAGGCGGTCGTCTTTCGGCGAGGGTCGTCGAGCACATTGGCTGTGTAATCCTGCCAGAGGGTTGAAATATTGGCAAGTCACACTTGCCAAATGTGGGCGGGGTGTGGTATAATGCCCGCCAAACGAAGGAGAAGGAGAAATTGCGATGCGAGAAGAACTGATGTCTGTCATGCGCGAGTTCTACCACGACGGGATTCCCGATGGGGTCGTGTCGCGAGATGTGGAATATGCCGAGAAACTGCGGGCCGCGACGGTTGTCAAGGGCATGCGCCGCACCGGCAAGACATTCCTGACCTACGGACGCATGAAGCGCCTTGTGGACGATGGGATCCCGCTGGGACGCATCGTGCATGTCAACTTCGAGGACGAGCGGCTGTCTGGGATGACGATGGACGAGCTGCGTCTGATTGGGGAAGTCCATGCCGAGCTGTATCCTGAGTTCGCGGACGGAAAGACGTGGTATTTCCTTGATGAAATCCAGAACGTCAAGGGATGGGAATCCTACGCGCGGCGTCTTGTGGATTCTCCGAACGTCCAGCTGTGCCTTACCGGGTCGTCTTCAAAACTGCTTTCGGAGGAGATTGCCACGCAGATGCGCGGCCGTTCGCTTCCAATTGAAGTATTCCCGCTTTCCTTTCCGGAGTATCTGCGTTTCAACGGGGTGTTCAAGAAGATTCCCCGTGCGGGATTCACGGCGCGGGAGAAGGGGGTGTTTCGCAGGGCAATGTCGGAATACATGGAACGCGGCGGTTTCCCCGACGTGCAGGATGTGTCCGACGGGATGCGCGCGTCAATACTCCAGGGGTACGTCGATGCCGTTCTCTACAGAGACATCATCGAGCGTCATGCCGTGCCGAGCGTTCGGGCGCTCAAGTATACGTTGGAGTATCTGTTCCACAACTATGCCCGCAAGGCATCTACAAGAAGTATCTCCGGGGTTCTGAAGAATCTTTCCCTGCCCGCGAACCGCGAGAGCATCGCCGACTATCTCGACTGGTTCAAGGACGCCTATCTTGTCTATCCCGTATCGGTTCGTTCTGATTCGCTTGCGGTGAAGCGCGTGAACCCTGACAAATATTATCTGGTTGACCCCGGGCTTATTCGCGCGATGTGCGTGAAGAACGACGCCGAACGGGGATGGATGCTGGAAAACGTGGTTTTCATGGCGTTGCGCCGCAAGGCGGGGAAGATTTCCTATCTCGTCAATGGCGACGGAACCGAGGTCGATTTCCATGTTCACGACAAAGTGTCGCACAAGGAGAGCCTGGTCCAGGTTTCATACGCGATGTCCGATGCGGCGACATTTGACCGTGAGATGAATGCGCTGAAGCTCGCCCGCGACGAGACGGGAATACGCGACTGCACGATTGTGACGTGGGACGACGAAGGCGAGTCCGACGGCATTCGCATCGTGCCGGCATGGAAGTGGCTGCTTGCATGAATCGCCGAGGAATGTTGCCAATGTGGAAATGTTGCCAATGCCAATGACCAGTTCCAATGCGGTTGAACCGCAAAGAACGCAAAGAAAGGAAACTAATATGGATATGGATCAGATACGCAAGTTCCTGTCGAGGACAGGCTTGGGGATGTTTCTCGTATGGGGATGCGCTGCTGTTATGTTTCTCGCAGCCGTAGTCGTCTCGCCCTTTTTGGGCAAGGCGGATGTGGTCGTGGGCGTTGCCGCGACGGTGGTTCTCGCGGAGGCGTCCATCTGGTATGCCGTGGTGCTTCTCGTGACTTTGGCGAAGCGGCAATGGAAGAAATCGGCGATCATGTTCGTTTCGGGCGGCGTAGGCGCGTGTCTGCTCGCCGCGGGATTCGGCTTTGCAATGGGGCTCAACTTCTGGTCCGCGGCGGAAGATTGGGAAAAGGGGAAAGAAAAGCCTCGCTTGGCGGACGTGCCGGGCGAGGACGGCAAAACGGCGTTTTCGGTCGAATACATCAACGCCCATCCGTTCCTCGCCGAGTACGACAAGACGATTGTATTCAAGTCCGGCAAGCGCATAGGCGTCTGCATGGATACGGGCGGCGCGGGACCGTTCGCGGTGTACAGGCTTCCGACGGGGGAATACTATCTTGTGGACGGTCTCAAGCACAGTTTCATCCGCAACGATTATCGCGTCAACGTGATGAACGAGACGGTTGAAATGATGACTGGCAATACATTCTGGATTCATATTCCCGACGGCACGCTTGCGGTTGTCGAAAGAGGTGGAGATTCCATCGGCGTCAAGACGGCGGATGGAGAATACAAGAATGTTGAAAGCAAGTTGACACCGGTGGGCGATTCGCTTTCGCGCCGCAATTACATCGGGTTAGTCCATCCTAGCGGCGAATTCGAGGAGTCCGACGGACATTATGCCATATCATATGGCGTACCCGCCGCGAATTTTGGTATAATGTCGACATGACAACGACAAATACAACCAGGCGGCTGTTTTGCGGAGGGGCGGCGTGCGCAGCCCTGTCTGCGTTCGGCGGCAACATACCGAAAGGAACAAAAACCATGAACGAGATTACGCTTTCACCTCTTCCGTATGCGGACAACGCCTTGGAGCCGACGATTTCTGCCAAGACGATTTCATTCCACTACGGCAAGCATCATGCCGGCTACGTCAACACGCTTAAGGGGTTGATCGCCGGGACAAAGTACGAAGGTCTTTCTCTAGGCGAGATTGTCATCGCCTCTCGCAAGGCTGGCGATGCCGCCATATTCAACAATGCGGCGCAGGCGTGGAACCACGACTTCTACTGGAACTCGCTCGCATCGGAAGGAATGGGCGGCGAACCGTCGTCCGCACTCAAGGCGGCGATCGACGCGGCGTTCGGCTCCCTCGACGCATGTAAGGCCTCGCTTGCGGACGCCGCCGTGAAGCGCTTCGGCAGCGGCTGGGCATGGCTCGTGACGAAGGACGGAAAGCTCTCCGTCGAATCGACTGCAAACGCCGACACGCCTTTCGGGATCGCCGGCGTCAAGCCAATCCTTGTCGTCGACGTCTGGGAGCACGCATACTACCTCGACTGGCAGAACCAGCGCGCCGCGTACGCAAAAGCCGTCGTCGAAAAGCACCTCGACTGGACGTCCGCCTCGCGGCGATTCGCAATCTAGTGAGATTTAGACAGGGTCTGCTCCCGAAGATTTCCGGCGGCAAATGAAAGAATAACAATTATGACAAATAAGCAGGTAGGCGTTGTTACGGTGATTGCGGTTGTCGGCGCGTTTGGCGTTTGCTGCTTCAAAGTCGGGCTGCTGTCAGGAGAGGCCCACAAGGTCATAGAGAAACAACTGGCGTTCAAGGCAGGATTTGAAGCGGGAAAGTCGTGCAAGATTGGTGCACTTGGAGTTCCGCTGGGAACAAAGTGCGAAGTCTTCGGTTGGATGGACAGACCTTCACCTCCGCTGAAAAAGCGTGATGATGCCGACAATGTCTTTTATCTGAAGGTTAGAAGCGTCAACGGGCAGGAATGTATGGCTACATTAAGAGTGCTGCTCAACAAGGATGAGGCGACAATATTTTGCGAACGACATGAGTTTGTCGGATATGAAACAATAAAGGCCGAGGGTGTCCCTGCCTGGCTTAATGAAGGAGAAGTCTCGGCAACGGACTATTTCGTCGAGCACTATTTCGTTATCACTGGCGCGCCGCGCAACGGTACAATGACCGAAAGGAGCAACCCATGAAACCCTTTGCACGAATAATCCTCGTCTTAACCCTCGTGCTCGCGGCGACTGCCGAAGCGAAACTTGCGCCGCCGAAGATGGAGGACTACACGCACGTGTGTAAGAAATGCGGAGGCACGACGCATTACCCGAAGTCCTACACGGAGCCGCGTTCAACGGTCGAGAGACTTCGCGACGGATGCGCCAAACTGCGCTCGCTCGGGCTCGACATAACGCTTGATGAATCCGTGCTGTGCCGACACTGCATACCAGCGGATAAGTTGAAGATTCCGCGATTCGCGACAGTTGTTTGCAGGCCCGAGAAGTCGAACTTTCTTCCTGGCGACAAAGTTGAATTCCTGTATTTCACGAGCCTTGAGAGGAAATGGTGGCGTGTCGTGCCCAAGGGGAACAAGGTGTGGATCAGCCGCAAATACATTGACGACGAAGGAAACATCCTCGGGAACAATGTTCGCATCAGGCTACGACCAAATACCGAGGGCGGTTGGAACGGCCTTGCCTGCAAAGGTGATAAGATGAAAATTCTGGAGACGCGGCAAGATTGGGTCGCCGTAGAGTGGCATAATCCGTGGCCAGACATAGCCCCACCATCGTGCTTTGGGGAAATTGAATATGGCGAGGGCGAGGATGCGTCGCTGTCGCGCATTGTTGATCGCCTTGAGTGGATTATCAAGGGAAGGCGGTCGCGGGCGAATCAGAACGACATGGACCTGCTGCTGGCCTACATGCGAGGTCAAAAGGAGGTCCAGGTCGGCTGCCTCATGTGTCCGATAGAAGAGTACAGACCGCGCATCAACGAACTGATTTCCGCTGCCGACGAGACCGATGTCGTGGCTGCGGCGCGGAGTCAGATTGGCGTAACAGTGGGATATGATCCGGCTTACAGAAAGATTGGCTATCCAGGCGGAGATGTGCCGAGGTCGAGCGGCGTTTGTACGGACGTCATAATCAGGGCGTTGCGCGATGCGCGCAAGATCGACTTGCAGAAACTTGTGCATGAAGACATGAAGTCCGATTTTGCGAACTATCCGCAAATGTGGGGGCTTAAGGCTCCTGATGCCAACATCGACCACAGGCGTGTCCCGAATCTGCAATGCTATTTCAAGCGAAAAGGGTATGCGCTGCCTGTGTCCAAGAATGCGGCGGACTACAAGCCCGGCGACATCGTGACGGTCATGGTCGGCGGGAAGCTTCCGCACATAATGATCGTCAGCGACAAGAAGACGCCGGACGGAACTCCGCTTGTCATACATAACATCGGCTCTGGCGCGAAAGAGGAGAACTGCCTTTTCACGTATCCCTTGACCGGTCATTATCGGATAAAGGAAATTTCTAAATGAAACCGCGAAGTCAGAACTTCTCGCCGAGGCGCAACTGCGTGGCTACGATACAGACAAGCTCATCTGGGTGCGACAAGGCAAAGATGAGACGACCAGATCTGGGGTGAAATAATGGCGGTTTAATGTTGCCAATGTGGAAGTGCTGCCAATACCCAATTGCCAATGAGGTTTAGCCGCAAAGAACGCAAAGGACGCAAAGAAAGGATCGACAAGATGAAAAAACTGATGGTGGTGCTTGGATGTGCGGCGATGTTCGCGCTGGCGGGGTGCGACAAGGCAGAGAAAAGTGCGGAGTCAATCGGAATTATCGGCGGCGAAGACGGCCCGACTGCGATATGGATGACAACGCGACTTCCGTGGAGCAAGGATTGCCCGCAGGAGAA
>DGVK01000180.1 GCA_002395905.1 Verrucomicrobia bacterium UBA4286
GCGAAAAATCCGGGATAAGGGTGTATCCATAACGCCCCTTCAGCGCGGTTCGGGGAAATATGGTATCATACGCATATGCGCGTACAGGCGCGCGCCAGCAAATCAAGGAGTTGATCAATGGGAAGATTCGAAGGCAAAGTCGTATTGGTGACCGGCGGCAACCGTAACACGGGACTGGACCTGGTCGAAAAGTTCATGCGCGAGGGCGCCACGGTATACATGTGCGGCTCCAGCGAAGAATCGACCGCCCGCGGCATCGCGGCCTTGAAGTCGCGCGGCCTCGACGGATTCTTCGCGCAGGCCTGCGACATATCCGACCGCTCGCAGGTCGACGCGCTGTTCGACACTGTCGAACGCCGCTCGGGACGGCTCGACATTCTCGTGAACAACGCCGCGAATCAGGGGATCGGACACGGCGGCCCGCTTGAGATGGATCCCGCGAAATTCGACGAGGTCTTCGGCGTGAACGTTCGCGGAGGCTTCCAGGTCACGCAGGCCGCGTGCAACCGCTTCTTCATGAAGCAGGAGAGCCGCGGCGTAGTGGTTTTCCTTTCGTCCAACACCGCCATGCGCGCCATCCGCGGCCGCACCGCCTACTGCGCTTCCAAAGGCGCGATAAACTCCATGGTGCGCGCGCTCGCGCTCGACCTCGCGCCTCTCGGCATTCGCGTGAACTGCTGCGCGCCGGGCTACATCAACACCGAGCGCTGGGACACGCTCGACCCCGCGAAGGCGGCGCGCCGCCGTCTGAACTGTCCGCTAAGGCACGAGGCGATGGGTTCCGATATAGCGAACGTCGTCGCATTCCTGGCCTCCGGCGACTCTGCGAACATGACGGGCGAGATAGTCACCTGCGACGCCGGCTGCTCGTGCCAGCACATGCCGGAGGACGTGGATGTCTAAGCGCTACAAGTGGATTCTCATCGCCCTTCTCAGCTGCGCGTTCTTCTTTCATCAGGCCGACCGCGCGCTCTTCGGGCTTTTGACTATACCGATCCAGGCCGACCTCGGCCTCAGCGACGTCCAGATAGGATGGATCAATACAACCTTGAGCTGGACGCTCGCGGGCATGACCGTCGTCGCCGGCTTCCTGGGCGACAGGCTTTCGCGCAAATGGATCATAACGATCTCGCTCATGGCGTGGTCGCTGATGACGGTTTGCATGGGCTTCATCGGCGGCTTCGCGGGCGCGCTCTTCTTCAGGGCGATCGCGACCGGCGTCGGTGAAAGCTTTTACGCGCCGAGCGCGTATGCGCTCATCGCCGTGCATCACAAGGAGACCCGGTCCGTCGCGCTGTCGATCCACCAGGCCGCGCTCTACATAGGACTCATGGTTTCCGGCGTCGTCGTCGCGTGGGCGCTCGGGCTTCTCGGCTCGTGGCGGAACGTGTTCATCGCCTTCGGCGCGGCGGGTTTCGCGCTCGGCGTCGTATTCATCTGGGCGCTGAAGGACGCGCAGAGTCCGCAGGAGGTTGAACGCCCTGCCGCGCCGCGCGCCGGGAAGAATCCGGTCGCGCAATCGCTGCGCGCCTATTTCTGCAACCCGTCTGCGCTCTGCGCCACCGCCGGTTTCGTGGCGATCGTCTTCGTCAACAACGCCTATCTTTTCTGGGCGCCGAAGTTCGCCGCCGAGAAATTCGCGCTTGATGTAGGCGAGGCCGGAAGAGGCGTGATGCTGTGGCACCACCTCTTCGCTTTCGCGGCCATTCTCGCGGGCGGCGTGGTTACCGACAGGTTTGTCGGCAGATTCCCGCGCTTCAGGCTCGGCTTCCAGACGCTCGCGCTTCTCTGCGGGGCGCCGATGCTTGCGTGGATCGGCATGTCGTCGTCGTTCGCGGCGCTCCTGGTCGCGGCGAGCGCGTATGGCGTCTTCCGCGGACTCTTCGAAGTCAACACGCATGCGTCGCTCTTCGACGTAATCCAGCCGCAGTACCGCTCGACCGCCGTCGGTCTTCTCAACATGATCGCGTTCTTCTTCGGCGGACTTTCGGGCGTAGCCATGGGCGCGCTTTCGGGCAGATGGGGGATCAAAGGCTTCGAGACCGGGTTCTGCGTAATGGCCGCGACATATGCCGCCGGCGCGGCGCTGATGGCGATCAGCTTCTTCTTCACCTTTAAAAAGGACAGAGTGACAGAATGAAAATCACATCAATCAAAACCTTTGTAATCGACTGCTACCGCACGAACTGGGTGTTCGTGAAGGTCATGACCGACGAGGGGCTGCACGGCATAGGCGAAGGCACTCTCGAATACAAGGAAGGCGCGCTTGCGGGCGCTGTCGCCGATCTTGAGCACGCGTTGACCGGGCAGGATCCTTTCGACACGGAATGGATTCTGCATCAGAACTACCGCGATGCCTACTGGCGCGGCGGCGCTGTTCTCATGAGCGCGCTTTCGGCGGTCGACATGGCGCTCTGGGACATCAAGGGCAAGGCTCTCGGCCTGCCTGTATGGAAGCTCGCCGGCGGCAGATGCCGCGAGGGCGTTCCCTGCTACGCCAACTGCTGGTTCGCGGGCGCGAAGGAGCCGGAGGAGTTCGCCGCAAAGGCGACGGCGGCGGTCGAGGCGGGCTTCAGGGGACTCAAGTGGGATCCCTTCGGAAAGAACTACCGGCAGCTCCCGCCAGAGGACTTCAAGAAGGCGATGAAGTGCATAGCGGCGGTCAAGGCGGCAACGGAAGGAAAGGCGGAAATCCTCATCGAATGCCACGGACGCTTCGACGTGCCGACGGCGCTCCGCGTCTGCAACGCGCTCGAGGAATTCTCGCCCTACTGGGTGGAGGAGCCCGTCATACCCGACACGATGCGCGCGCTCGCCGACGTCCGCTCGCGCGTCCGCGTGCCGATCGCCTGCGGCGAAAGGCTCTACACGACGCAGCAGATCCTCGACGCAATAGAGCTCCGCGCCTGCGACTACCTGCAGCCGGACTCGTCTCATGCGGGCGGTACTCACCGGCATGAAGCAGATCGCCGCCATCTGCGACGCACACCACATCCCCTTCTGCGCCCACAATCCGTGCAGGCCCCGTCGCAAACGCCGTCACTCTCGCGCTCGGCGTTTCGACTCCCGGATACTGCATCCACGAGACGCTGTTCGACGACGTGCCGTGGCGCAAGGACGTCATCGACGAAGATGTTCGCTTCGCCGACGGCCTCATGTACCCCTCCGACAGGCCCGGTCTGGGGATAGATTTGAACGAAGAGGCTGCGGCAGCGCACGCGAAGCGCGACCACTGGCTCAGGCATTACGTCGGCACGCTCACAAACGTGCGCCCGCCGGACAGCGTTAAATACTACCACTCATGAATGCAATGATTGCCGCCATGACGATATTTCTCGGTTGCTACACAGACGACCCGCACCCTTGCGGACTGAAGACGCTCGCGCTGGACGTCGCGACAGGCGCGATGACCATAACCGGCGAGCACCGCGTTTCGAACGCGCTCTATCAGGCGCTGTCGCCGGACGGCCGATTCCTCTGGTCATGCACAGGCGAAGGACTTGAATCGTTCCGCATAGATGACGGCAAACTCGTCCCGGTCGACTCGGTCGGACTTGGCGACTGCGTCTGCCATGTGGCGGCGATGCCGGCAGGCGACCGTGTCGTCTTCGCCGACTACCTCGGCGGCTTCGGCGGTTCGGTGAAAGTCGCCGATGGCACGTTCTGCGAAACCGTCCGCCACGCTCACACCGGCTGCGGGCCGAACCTTCCCCGCCAGAAAACGGCCCACTGCCATCAGGCATGTCCTCTGCCGGACGGTTCGGGCTATGTTCTGGTCGACCTCGGTCTAGACGAGCTTGTGACTTATCCTTCAGGTCGCGTATACAAGACTGCGCCTCTCGGTGCGGGCCCGCGTCACCTTCTATTCCATCCGAACGGACGTCTCGCCTTCCTTGTCTCGGAACTCGGCAACCTGATAACGACTCTTTCATGGAACGCGGCGGACGGCTTTCACTCGCTCTGCACTCTGCCGACGCGCGCGACGCCCGATAAGGCGGACCTTGAACGCTCCGACAGCACAAACCTTGCGGCGGCGATTCGTCTTTCACCCGACGGCCGGCGCGTCATCGTATCCAACCGCGGCGAGAACTCGCTTGCCGCCTACGACTTCGACGAAGCGACGGGAGGTCTTTCGTTCAAGGCGCGGACGCTCCTCCCAGGCAGCTGGCCTCGCGACTTCATCTTTGTCGACGAAACGACAGCGCTCGTCGCGATGGAACGCTCCGGCGAGGTGCATGCCGTTCGCTACGACGCGACGACTGGAGAGTTCAAGGTGCTTTCAACGCTCGGCGGGCTCTTCCGTCCGGTCGCGCTGCTCGCCGGCGCACGCTAGCGCGCGACGCCGTTTACGTGGCGCAGACGCAACTGCCCGCACGCGGCGTCGGCGTCCTTGCCGCGCGAGCGTCTAAGCATCGTCTGCACATGGTGCTTCATAAGAACGTCGAGGAACATCAGCATGGTCGAGTCGTCGGGCGTCTTGAAGTCCGGCCGGTGCGAAACGGGTGAAAGCGGGATGAGATTCACCTTCGCCATCGGCACGCGTCTCACCTGCCGCGCCAGCTCTTCGGCGCATTCGCGCGAATCGTTGACATCTTTTATGACCGTATACTCGAATGTTATGACGCGCTTGGTGCGGTTGGTGTAGGCGGCGCATGCGGGAAGGAGCTCGTCGAGCGGCCAGCGTCTGTTTACCGGCATGAGCTGCGAGCGCAGTTCGTCGTTCGGGGCGTGAAGCGAGACGGAAAGCTCGAACTGTATCCCTTCCGATGCAAGCCGCTCGAAGCCCGGCACTACGCCGCATGTCGAGATCGTTATGTGGCGCGCGCCGAGGTTGGGGCCTTTGCCGGCGTTGATGAGTTTGAGCGCGCGCATGGTTTCGTCGTAGTTCGCGAAAGGTTCGCCCATGCCCATCACCACGATGTTTGTAATTTCGCCGAGGCGTCGCCCCGCCATGTATTCGGCGACGATTTCGTCCGCCGTCAGCGAGCGCACCACCCCCTGCGCGCCGCTGGCGCAGAACGCGCACCCCATTCCGCACCCGACCTGCGTGGAGATGCATTGTGTGAAGCGGCCTGTCGCGGGGATGAGGACGGTCTCGACCGAGTTGCCGTCCGCAAAGCCGATGAGGAGTTTCTTGGTGCCGTCCGACGATTCCGAGACGTCGAGCGTTTCCGCGCTCGTGAGAGGGAACTCTGTTTTGAGCGCCTCGCGAAAGTCCTTGGGCAGCGTGGTAGCCTGGTCCCAGTTCGTTATGTAGTCGCGGTAGAGGGAATGAAGAATCTGGTCTGCGCGGAATGAGCGCAGGCCTTTTTCCGAAAGAATGCCCTTCCATTCTTCGGGCAGGATGCTCCAGGCTGGTTTCATGGATGCATAGTATATCAAATTATGGTATACTATGCGCTGCAACCCTCAATGGGGGTGATCCGGTTTCGACGGGACGAGTTGAGGTCGGGTAGCGCGTCGTGGATTCTCGTTGGCCACGTTAAAAAACGGGAACACAAAGTAACTGCGAACAACAGCTACAAACTGGCCGCCTGAGTAATGGCCGCCATGTCGAAGCGCCGATGTCTGCTGAGCGCCTAGACATCATCTAGCAGGCCACGCTTAAGGGGGCTCCGCTCGCTCGCTTAAGGGTGCCGAATCGAACGGATGGATGCGGATAAGCCCGTGCGTCGGCATACCGCGTCCGAGATCAATGGCGCAATACACGCGTAGAAGCTCGGGTGATGCCGTTTCGGACAGGGGTTCGACTCCCCTCACCTCCAAAATAGGGAATAGGTGATAGTGAATAGTGAATAGGTTGTGCGTAGTTCGCCAAAGACCTATTCCCTATTTTGGAAACTATTCGTTATTCACTATAACCTATAACCTGCGGCGAAAGGCAAGAAAGGATAACATCTTGTGAAAGACAGCATACTGCTCATCAAGTCCAAGGCGTTTGCCTTGCGCATCGTGCGGCTGTACAAGTACTTGCGTGACCGCAAAGAATCGGTCGTCGCAAAGCAGATGCTGCGATCCGGCACTTCCATCGGCGCGAACATCGCCGAGAGCCGCTATGCGCAAAGCAAATCCGACTTCGCCGCCAAGCTTCAGATCGCTCTCAAAGAAGCTGCCGAGACGCAGTACTGGCTTGAGCTCCTACGCGATGCCGAGCTTGTCAAATCCGACAAGGCCTTCACCTCCCTTTGCGACGACTGCACTGAGCTCATCAAGCTCCTCACCTCCAGCGTCAAGACTGCGAAGGCGAAATCACAATCGCAGGGAACTATGATATAATATGTCCGTATGACAAATTTTGAAAAGTTGCGGAAGTGGCGCAGGGTCCACAAGGCGGGTGCAATCGCCCTAATCGTGTTGTCGGTTATGGGCCTAGCCAAGATGACGACCTCGCCGTATCACGGCGGCGCCTTATTGCCATCTTCCGTCATGGGGCTGATCGTTGGGTTTGTGGGGTTACGTATTCATAGGTATTCCCGATGTCCGCATTGCGGTAAATCTGTCATGTCGCCTTGGTTTGGCCGAGATGGCGCGGGGCGGAACTGTATCAGGAGGATTGAAAAACGTCAGCCTGTCCTTTGTGTCCATTGTGGTGAAGAAGTCGAAACAAGTGTGCCAAATTTGCTTTAGAGACAACTTTCCCTATTTCCAAAACGAAATAGAGAATGTTCCGTTTGAGAGTCACCACCTCCACCATCAAGCAAGAAGATCACGAGAACGGCGATCCATCCAAACGACAGCTGCAAACAGCATGACAAATGCGGCGAAGAGGGGCTTGTCGCCAAAGCGCACATATGGCGTAGGGCTCTGACGCTC
Organism: Verrucomicrobia bacterium UBA4286; assembly: GCA_002395905.1. Taxonomy (GTDB): domain Bacteria; phylum Verrucomicrobiota; class Kiritimatiellia; order RFP12; family UBA1067; genus UBA1067. The sequence continues at coordinate 6,814 of DGVK01000180.1, forward strand.
TGGACAGATCACCTTGTCGAACATCGTTCCCCGCGCGTCGACGAGCGGACGGCCTTTCGCGTCTATAAGCCATGTTGCGGCCCCGCCCGGCAGGATTGTGCCGGTCACACCCGAATTGCCGACGCGCACAACCGGAAGCCCTGTCTCGACCGAGCGCGCAACGGCCTGCCATGCATGCTGCATCGCTTCATCTGAATGCGAGAACCAACTGTCGTTGGTCACGAACACAAGAACCTGGGCGCCCATTTCGGCAAGACGGCGCATCTGCGCCGAGTCTGTATCCTCGAAGCATATGGCGACACCCAGTTTCACGCCGTCAAAGTCGAGAGTCTTCAACTCTCCGGGTGTGCAGCTCCCGACCGGAGCCAGTTTCTGAAGCGCCTTTATCCACTTGTCGCCCGGTATGAACTCGCCGAACGGAACGAGGTGAACCTTGTCATATACATCGCACGCGCCATCTGTGAAGAGCGCGGCAGAGTTGTATTCCCTGCCGTCATCCCGGCGGAATCCGCCGGCAAGGACACCCTTCGCTCCGCTCGTCTCGCGTA
>DGVK01000039.1 GCA_002395905.1 Verrucomicrobia bacterium UBA4286
GAAGAGCTGCGCGGCGAGCGTCTTGTTATGAGACAGGATCAGCGTCGGCCGGCCCCACTTCGCGATGAGGTTGGCCATGGTGAAGGTTTTGCCGCTGCCCGTCACACCCTGGAGGATAAGACGGTCCTCGCCGCGCTTCAATCCGTCAAGCAGGGCGGCGACCGCCTCGGGCTGATCACCCGTCGGTTTGAACTTTGACTTTAGGTTGAATACTCTTTCCATCGCGCCTATTATACCATATCTACGGTTCTTGCGGTCTGCGGCAGCGGCGGGGCTCCGACACCGGGATTCTCCGCCCACCGACATGAAAGAATATGATATAATACGCGCATGGAAAACGAAAACAACATCCAGCACGGGTCCACTCGCAACGCCATCAGCGTCTATCAGCCTGACGGCCCAATGGACGACTTTCCAGTGCTAAAGGCGTTTCAGCAGTACATCGACGCCGAGCAGAACAAAGCCCGCAAGCGTCTTGTGTCGCTTTGCATCGTATTCGTCGTGCTGATCTTCGCCATAATATCGGTGTTCATGATCATGCTGCACGATGTGAGCCGCAGGAACCAGCAGCTCAACGACAGGCTTGTGGAATTTGCGATGAAGGATCGCGACCGCGCGCCTGTGGTCGTGCAGCCCGCGGCGCCCGCCGCAGGGGGAGAAGCAACAACCGCCGCAATCAAGGCGATGACCGATACGCTCATGGCCCTGCAGAAAAAGATGCTTGAAACACGCGAGCAACCCGCGCCCGCATCTGTCGCGCCTGTCGCCGTCGCGACCGAGCAGGCGGTTGCGCCCGCGGCGTCAGCCGTCTCAAAGCAGGCCGAGGACGATCTTGTCCGCAGAGAGCGCCTTGCGCGGGACAGGATTCGCAAGGAGCGTGCGCAGCTCGCCGAAGAACGCCGCAAGTTCGACGAAGAGCGTGCCCGCAAGCATCAGGAAGAGGTCGAGCGCCACCGCCGCAAACTCTATCCGGAATACTACGCCGCGCAGGACAAGGCCGCAACCGAGGCGAAGGCGACAGCCGAGGTGAAGCCGACCGCTCCGCAGCAGCCCGCAAAACGCGAGATAAGCGATGACGACATAGCCGACATACTTCGCGAGGCCGCGATTTCCGATGACGACATAGCCGACGTACTTCACGAGGCCGACAGCACCGAAAACAAGGCCGGGCAAAAGACGCCTGCCGCTCCTGCGCCGACGGTGCCTGCGCAGAAGAAGACCGAGGCGTCCGCTACTTCTGCAACGCCGACCGGAGATGACGTCGGCGAGGCGATACAGTATTTCAACGACGACGAAGACGAGTATGAAATACCCGTCGATGTCAAAGGAACATCCGCCAAGTGGCGCGTGCCTCTTGGCGACTGATCAATCGAACAGCCAGGTCGAAAGATAGCGTTCTCCTGTATCGGGCAGGAGAACCACGATGTTCCTTCCTTTGAACTCGGGACGCTTTGCGAGTTCAAGCGCGACCCACAGCGCCGCGCCGGATGATATGCCGACCAGAAGGCCTTCCTTCGCCGCCGCCATTCTTGCCGTTGCGCCGGCATCTTCTGCAGAGACCTTGACGATTTCCGAGAGAAGCGACGTGTCCAGCACTTTGGGAATGAATCCCGCGCCGATTCCCTGGAGCTTGTGAGCCCCGGGCGCACCTCCCGAGAGCACCGCTGAAGTATCAGGTTCTGCAGCTACAATCTTCACCGAGGGATTCTTCTCCCTCAGGTAGCGGCCCGTGCCGGTTATCGTGCCGCCGGTCCCGACGCCTGCGACGAACGCCGCCACATCCCCGGCGACCGCCTTCCATATTTCGGGTCCTGTTGTAAGGTAGTGGCTTTCGGCGTTTGCGGGGTTTTCGAACTGCTGCAGTATGACAGACCCTTCAATTGAATCGCGCAGAGCCTCTGCCTTTGCAATCGCGCCCTTCATGCCGTCCGCACCAGGCGTTAGAACGACTTCCGCACCATATGCGGCGGCGAGCTTTCGCCTCTCGACACTCATCGTCTCTGGCATTGTGAGAATGAGGCGGTAGCCTCTTACGGCCGAGACGAGGGCAAGACCGACTCCTGTGTTGCCGCTTGTCGGCTCTATGATCGTCGCGCCCGGCTTCAATGTTCCATCACGCTCTGCAGCGTCTATCATGGCGAGCGCCGCGCGGTCTTTGACACTTCCGCCGGGGTTGAAGAACTCGACCTTCGCCAGGACGCGAGCCCCGCCCTTGTTGAGTTTCTGCGATATCTCCACGAGCGGCGTCGAGCCGATCATGCCGAGAATGTCCGTACAGCGAACCTTTGCATCTGCTGCGTTCATGTTTCATCCCCTTCCTTTGACTGTCCTGTGCCGAGACGTTCGGCCAGGCTTGTGCGGCGCTCCCGCACGATGTTTGTTTTTATCGCCTGATCGACGGCGTACGGTACGCCCATGAGGAGCACGAGCCTGCGTCCGCGCGTGATGGCCGTGTAGAGAAGATTGCGCTGCAGCATCACATAGTGCTGCGTATGGATGATCACAATCACCGCCGGGTATTCGCTTCCCTGCGATTTGTGGATCGTCGTCGCGTATGCAAGCACCAGTTCGTCCAGGTCTCCCGCATCATATCTCACGGGGCGGCCGTCGAACACCACGACCATCGAACGGGCGGCCGCGTCAACGCTCTTTACGAAACCGACGTCGCCGTTATACACATCTTTGTCATAGTTGTTCCTGAGCTGCATCACCCTGTCGCCCGTGCGGAACGTCGTCCCGCCGCGCATGATCGCATCGCCGTCGGGATTGAGAGCACGCTGTATCTCGAAGTTCAGATTCTCGGTCCCCAGAGAGTTGCGGCGCATGGGCGTGAGAACCTGCACGTCCTCCAGCGGGTCGAGACCGAACTTGCGTGGTATGCGGCGCGTCATGAACTCTATGGCTCGCGCGATGCACGCCTGTGGATCTTCTATGCGCATGAAATAGAAATCGGTGTCGCCCTGACGTATCTCGAGAGGTTCGCCCGCGTTCACGTGGTGGGCGTTTGTCACTATGAGCCCCGTAGTGTCCTGGCGGAAGATGAACTCCAGCTTTGTGGACGGGACTGCGCCCGATCTTATCAGATCTCCAAGCACGCTGCCCGCCCCGACGCTCGGCAGCTGGTCGGTGTCTCCCACCCATACAACCACGGCGGTCTCGGGAATCGCCGCCAGGAGATCCGCTGCGAGAGATATGTCGATCATCGATGTCTCGTCGAAGATGAAGACGTCCGCCTCGTAGCGGTTCTCGCCGTTGTAGGTGAACTTGTTCGTCGCCGGGTTCCACTTGAGCAGCCTGTGGATGGTCTGAGCCGGCGCGCCGACGCTCTCCGACATGCGCTTGGCAGCGCGTCCGGTCGGCGCAGCCAGAACAATATTGAGCTTCCGCTCGCCGTATATGTCCACAAGCGCACGGATGATCGTCGTCTTTCCCACCCCGGGCCCGCCGGTTATAATGGAGAACTTGCTCTCGAGCGAGCGTTCAAGCGCCTGCGACTGGCGGCGCTCCAGACGGAATCCTGCGCGGCGCTCCCACCATTCAACCGCACGTCTGGCGTCTATCGGGCGAAACGTCCGCGGCGCTGACATCAGGCGCAGAACTCTGTAGGCGACATCCTTTTCGGAGTGGTAGAGTCCGCGCAGGTATATGCGCCTCGGCCCAGACTCGCCTCCATCGCGCTCAGCGACGACGCGCCCCTCCTCAAGTTCCTTCTCGAGGGCCGCTCCGAGCACCTCGACCGATATGCCGGTAAGCTCGTTGCCTCTTAGCAGCAAGTCGTTCTCGTACGTCCAGCAATGGCCGCCATCGTCGGCCTCCTTCTCCAGAGCGTACGATATGGACGCTCTCGCCCTAAGCGGCGACTCTTTGGGAATCCCGACAGAAAGCGCGATACGGTCGGCAGTCGTGAAGCCTATACCCCATATGTCGCGGCACAGCTTGTAAGGATCGGCTTTTACGATAGCGATGGCGTCTGGCCCGTAACGGCGGACGATCTTCGTCATCTTCACAATGCTTATGCCGTATGTCTGGCCGAAGATCATATTCTCGCGCATCGTTGCATTGGCGCGCCAGCTTTCGCGTATCTGCGCAATCTTGGCTTTGCCGAGCTTGGGGACTTCAACGAGACGGGCGGACTGGTGGTTGAGGACGTTGAGCGTATCATCGCCGAACGTGTCGACTATGCGCTTGGCGAGAACCTTGCCGACACCTTTTATAAGGCCGGACGCCAGATAGCGCTCTATCCCTGCGAGCGACTTCGGCGCGACGCACGTTATTGTGTCGGCCTTGAACTGTCGGCCGTGGACTTTGTCCGTCACCCACTGTCCCTCAGCGCGGACGTCCTCGCCCTCCCAAACTGCCTGCGTCTTGCCTATGATCGTGATCTCGTTGAGTTTGCGCAGAGCGTAGCCGGAAGGCATCTCGACATGAAGCACGGTATATCCATTGTCGTCGTTATGATAGACAACGCTGCTCACGGTTCCCTCGACCGTCTCTTTCACCGCGCTTTGTGCCTTTTCGCTGTCCGCCATCACAGCCTCCATGCATGAATCATGCGCCAGCAATGCTCCTGGCCCGGTCTTCCATGATGCGGTCAAACTCGTCATCGTCGTCGTCCTCCGGGATCTCGTCGGGCTTGTCCGGCGGAATCATCAGATATCTCAACGCGGCGGTGGCGATACGCCTGAACACCGGCGCGGCCGAGTTGCCGCCCTGGTGGAACTTGCGGTTGGCGTCAAAATCGAGCGTCACGAGCACGACGAGTCTCGGGTCTGAGGCGGGGACCATCCCGCAGAATGTCGCGCGATAAAGACCTGGCGCGTATCTGCGGCCGACAACCTTCTGGGCCGTGCCAGTCTTGCCTGCGACGGAATAGCCGGGTATGGCGGCGCGCCGCGCCGTTCCGTTGCGCGTGGCGACGCCAAGCATGACGTTCCTTATCGTGCGCGCGGCCGTTGCAGAGATCGGGCGGCCGACCACTTCGTCGGAATGCACATAAAGGTCGGCCCCGCTGGCGTCGACAATTCTCTTGACGACATGCGGCTTCATGCGAACACCGTCGTTGGCGATCGCCTGATACGCCGACGCGAGCTGAATGGCGGTAACAGCCACACCCTGGCCGATTGGCGCGCGCGACCATGTCGCCTTGTCCCAGCGCTTCCAGTGGGGCAGGATGCCGACCTCCTCTCCGGGAAGTTCTATGCCTGTCTTGGAACCGAATCCGAACGCGCGCATATAGCTCCACAATCTCGCGGGACCGAGGTCGTACCCGAGCTTGCCTATGACGATGTTTGATGAATGCACGATCGCGTCGGCGACGGACATCGTCGGCTCCCAGACATGCGAACCGTCGCCGGGGAGCCTGTAGTAGCGCTCGTCGTTGCGTGCGGTCGAGTACATGCGGTCCGGTCCGGCGAAGCCCGAGTCGAACGCCGCAGAGGCCGTTATCACCTTCATTACAGAACCAGGCTCGTATGTGAAGTTCGTCACACGGTTGAGCTTGGCGGCGTCGGGCGCGGTGCCGAAACGCAGAGGATCGAAGTCGGGCAGAGAAGCCATTGCGAGAATCGCCGCGCTCTTTGCATCCATCACCACGCACCACGCGGCGCCTGGCTCGAACGTCGCCATTCCCGCGGCAAGAGCGGTCTCGGCTTCGTACTGCAGAGTGTGATCGATGGTGAGATATATGTCGGCGCCAGGGACAGGATCGACCGACACGATGCGCTTGTCGTACAGCTCGCGTCCGCGAGCGTCCTTCATACCGCGAATCTCGCCCGGTATGCCGGTAAGATAACCGTTGTATTTCAACTCTATCCCGGCAGAGCCGACATGCTCGGCGTTCACCGAGCCGAGGACGTGAGAAAGCCTGCGCCGGTGAAGATACTGGCGTATCTGCCTGTCCTCTATAGAAACGCCGGCGACGAGAGTCGAGTCGGCGAGGATGCGGTGTGCCTCAGGGTCGGACGATACGGCGAGAGGCTGATAGCGGCGCTTCACATCGTCGCTCATGGCGAGCAGCTTCTTGAAGTCGAGTCCGAGCGCCTTGGATATCGTCTTGACGATTGCGGCCCGCGGACGCGGCGGCTCGCCGCGGCGGCGCACTACACGGTTGGTAAGCGCCACGGGATCAAGGTGGTAGTCCCAGACCGGGACGGACTTCACAAGCGGCGTTCCCGTGGAATCGAATATCGAGCCGCGCCGCCCGGGAAGCTGACGCTTGAACGTGTAGTCTATCGAATCGACCGAAGGGTCTACATGCGCACGTACGACCTTTTGCGTGGAATATCCCGCCAGCAGCAGAAGCGCTGCGACGGGGAGCCAGAACCTTGCGTTCTCGCCGCGTCTCGCCATGCCAGCTTCAGCGGACCTTCCGTGCCTTGACCTGCGCCGTATGCGAAACACCCGATGCACGGCGCGCGGCGCGCGCCACCGAAAGCTGACCGGGCTTAGGCTGGCCGTGCGAATCCATGCGGACGATCTGATCGGCTCTCGGATACTTCATCGACAGCCCGAACTTGAGCAGCGCGCGGTCAAGGTTTTCAGAGGTCTTCATCGAATCCCAGCGGGCACTCTCCCTGGCACGGTCGTTCTCAAGCTTAGCAAGCTGGCGCTCCTTCTCGCCGATCGACTTCATGAGCTGGCTGCAGCTCGACGAGGCGAGCAGATTCACCAGCACCATGACGAAGAACATGACCAGCACTCCGCCGATATGCATCGAACGCGACGCCATGACAGACATTCTTTTGGACCTCTTGCGGTTCCTCTTCATGTTTTACATTCCTCTCTCTTTATACAAGTTCTGCGACCCGGAGCTTCGCACTCCGCGATCTGGGGTTTAAATCCATCTCGGCCGCACCGGCCTTCACTGCGTGTTTAGTGACAAGCCTCACACGCGGCGTCTCACCGCGCCATTCCGATCCGCCCGCCTGCAGCGAGACCTCGCGCCCGGCATGCGCCGCGAAGAAACGTTTAACCTCCCGGTCTGTGAGCGACTCGAAAGTTATGACCGCGAACCTGCCGCCTCTGCGCAGGATGGCAAGTCCTCCCTCAAGTGCGCGCCTCAGCTCGCCCATCTCATCGTTGACTTCCATACGCAGCGCCTGGAACACGCGCGTCGCCGGATGATGTGCGCCGCGCCGGCCGACAAGCCTCTCTATGAACTGCGACAGATCGACGGTCGTGGCGAACGGCTCCATTGCGCGGCGCTCGACAATCCCCTTCGCGATCCTTCGCGCCGAAGACTCCTCGCCGTATTCGCGCAAGACCCTCTCGAGGTTCGCGCCGTCATATCCGTTCACTACCGCCGCAGCCGTCAGAGCGCACGACCGATCCATGCGCATGTCAAGGGGTCCCTCGCGCTGAAAACTGAACCCGCGTCCAGCTTCATCCAGCTGAGGACTCGACACGCCCAGGTCCAGCAGGACTCCGTCGACCTTGACCCATCCGCAGGCTTCTGCAATCTTTCTGATTTCTCCATGATTTCCTCTCGCAATCTTCAGGCCGTTCAACGCCATAGCCTCGACTTCCGCAACCGCCTGTTCGTCGCGGTCGATTCCAAGCACCTCTCCACCAAGAGCGATGATCTCCTTTGAATGTCCTGCGCGTCCAAGAGTTCCGTCCACATACCTCCCGCCCGGTCTCACCGCCAAGGCTTCCATGGTCTCCTTCAGAAGAACTGGTATGTGCATGTGGCTCCGCTCCCGTCAAAACCCCGCCATCGCAAGGGCCTCCCCAAGGCCTTCCTGGTCGACCTTCTCCGCAGGCGACAGGACGGACGGATCCCAAAGTTGGATCATAAGAACCGCACCCTGCATGGCGACAGTCGTCTTCAAGTTCGCAAACTGAAGGAGCTTGTCGCTGATGCGGATGCGTCCCTGAACGTCAACCGACGGCATTTCAGAGCAGGCGCCGATTTTCTGGAGAACAGGCCTCAGCACCGGATCAAAGAGCGCTTTCTTCCTGATTTCCTCCAGGCGCGACTCCATCTCGACCGGAGGGATGATGTTCACACACTTCTCCCTCGGATCGGGCATCACGTAGACGAACTCCGGATTCCCCATGATGGAGCGCCACAGACTAGGTATAGTAAGGCGCTTCTTAGGATCCAGAGCGTAGTCGTAACGGCCTACAAAACCGCTCGATGCTACCGACGTCGACCCCGCGACACTCTGTCTGCCTTCCTTTGACATTTTCTGACACTATTATACACTTTACCCCACCACGATGCAAGCGGAAACTTAGAAAAAGTTATTTCATTCATAAAATGCCGACTAATCGGCAAATAACACCGCTTATATGCGGCCTGATTTAGACCTTCGTTACGACCTCTGCTATGACACCTAGAGGATCGCCCTCAGATTCAAGGTGGCGAACGGCCTCGTCAAGGCGCATGGAGGCAACGCGGCACGAGGCAGAATCTGCAAGCCAGCCGCCCAGAATGCCAATCACGGCTTCGGCTGTGAAATTCTCTTGCAGCAGTTCGGGCATGGGCGGCGTTCCGCCGCTACCGCCGCACCGCTCCCAGACTATGTTTGCAAGGCCGATGTATTTCGTCCCCTTGATGACGCGCCTTGCAAACGCGGCAAGAAGAGGCCCGACGCGATACACAAGGACGGTCGGGCATCTTGCAAGCGCGGCTTCAAGGGTGGCTGTGCCGCTTGCGACAGCAGCGCAGCGCGCGCACTTCAGAAGCTCTCGCGCACCGCCCCTGCGAACCTCAATCAGATTCTCCGCACCGTGGCGGGCGACGAGCTGTGAAATTAGCGAATATGCGCGCTCGTTTGCGGCAGGTATTGCAAACCGCGCTCCTTTGATGCGCCTGGCAACATCTATCAATGTCGGCAGTATGCGAGATATCTCGCCGACTCTGCTGCCGGGCAGAAGCGCGACAAGCGGCTCCTTGTCGCCGCGCGACACCGCACCGGCATCGAATTCCTTAACAAGCGGATGGCCGACGAACGTTGCAAAGCCGGGCTTGAAAAGCGACGGCTCAAACGGGAAGAAACAGCACAGCGCGTGGAGCGAGGCCTCTATCTTCGGTATGCGCCCATGATGCCACGCCCACACCTGCGGGCAGACTACATGCACCGCACGAATACCTTTCGCCTTCGCATACGCCGCAAGCTTCAGGTTCATGCCGGGATAGTCGATCGTGCACACCACATCGGGCCGCCATTCGTCTATCACGCGCTCCATGGTGCGCTTCACACGCAGGAAGAAAGGAATGCGCCGCAAAACGGCGCCGAACCCGAAAACCGCGAGATCGCCTGTCTTGAAGCCGCAGTCCTGATAACCGCGCACTTCATGTCCGGCGAAACGCTCGCGAAGTCCGCGCGCATAGAGCATCCCGCTTTCCTCGCCGGCGAGAAGAAGTATCTTCATTTCATCCTCACAGGCGCAGGCGGCAGTCCGCTCTTGACGCCGACGATTGCAATACCGTGTCTGTCGGCGAATTCGACAACCTCTTCCCTGTCGAGCAGGATGACACGTCCTGCCTGGAAACCCAACGCCGTCGCGCCGGCCCGCTTCATGACCTTTAGCGTCTTCAGTCCGACGACCGGTATATCGAAGCGCATGTCATGACCGTCGCGCGCCGCCTTGAAAACGACACCTCCTCTGCCGCCGAGCCGCCCGCCGCGGCGTATCGCCTTGTTTGTTCCTTCAAACGCCTCGACCGCAAGGACCATTCCGCGTTTGACCATAACCGTCTGGCCGACGTCGTGGACACCTACATCACGGGCGACGCGCGCGCCGTGCTCTATGTCGCTCGCCTCCTCTGCAGTGAGGCCGCGCTTCGTAAGAGGGCCGACGCCCGGGATATGCTCTTCCATATACAGGCTCGCGGGCAGTATCTCCACGCCGCTCTCGGCGAACTTTTCAATGAGCTTTGAAAATACGGTGTGCGCCGTCTTTACAGGAAGCTCCTTGAGCCAGGCCGTCACCTCAGGGTCGAACCTTCCGCGGAAAAGCGAAAGCGGATTGACCTGTCCCGCCAGAATACCTCCGTCGTATCCCATAGCGCCGACGCGGCGTATGCTCTGCGCGATCGTTCCGAGCGTGATCGGGATCACGCCGTCAGCCGCGTTTCGCGTCGCGCGCGCGGTGGAGCCCGCGATGCTCACTACGTCCACGCGCTCGACGCCCGCTTTCCTGGCACCTTCGACGACAAGCCTCGGGTAGCTGCCGGCCCCCGCGATTACAACAAGTTTACGTATCATGTTCACGACTGCGCCTTGAAGTCAAGCAGATGGCCGAGGAGCGAACGCACCCCCCGGTAGTAGAAGGAAAAGTCGAAAAGCGTGCGCGTGGACGTAAGGCGGCGCAACAGCGCCATCGGCTGCAGAAAGCCGCGGTAGACGTCGCGTATGGCTTTCTTTATCTCATCCTCGGACACAAGCGGCGTCTTCGTGACGGCGCGGCGCATGTCGTATTCGTCCCAGTCGAGCGTGGCAAGACCGCCGGACGCTTTGAGTTCGCGAAAGAGCGGCGTTCCTGGGTAAGGTATTGTAAGAGTGCACTGCAGCGTCGATGCCCATCCCTTCGCAAGAAGCCGCCGCGCAAACCGCACAGTGTTCGCTACCTCGGAAGGGCCTTCCCATGCATGGCCGAACATGAATGTGAGGTGGACGTCAAGCCCTGCCTTATGGGCCCACTCGCACCCCTTCTCGACGTCTTCGACCTTAAGCGCCTTGACGAACCTGTCAAGCGTCGTCTGATTGGCCGACTCAACCCCGAAGAGCACGAGTCTGAACCCGGCCTTGCGCATCATCTTGTAATCCTCGAAGCCGAGACGCCCGAAGCGCATGTTGCAGTCAATGCGAAGCCTCTTGGGAAGGCCGCGCTTTACAAGCTCGGCGCAGAAAGTCTCGAGCCACCTGCCTACCGGCAGCGAACCCGAGTCGTCCATGATCTCCTTGACGCCATATCTGTCGACGAGCATCTCTATCTCGTCGACGACATCGACAGGGTCGCGCGTGCGGTAGGTCGGGTAGAGGGTCGTCCAGCTGCAGAACGTGCACTTCGCGTGCCAGCAGTCGCGGCCGGACATTATATAAGTCCCTGGCGTGCGACGGAAGTTGCCGTTCTTCTCTGCATAAAGCCGCCAGTTGACGAGGTCGCGGTCGATCCACGGCGCGGAGTTGAGGTCGTGGTCCAGCTTGAAGCGCCCGGTGTTTTTAGTCTCGCCGCCGTCGCGATACCAGATTCCCGGCTCGAACTTCGCGGGGTCGCCGCCCGACGCGACAAGGTTCTTAAGAAGGAAGTCCCAGTCGCCGCCGGTAAGGATGTAATCGACGCGGCACGCCTCCATCGATTCTTCGGGAAGCGCCGTCACATGGTCGCCGACGAGAGCCGTCTTGAACCCTCCGCCCGCGTGAGCGTCTATCCAGCGCCAGTGGCGCTTCACGACCGGAGTCTTGGTCTCAAGAACCACAAGCTCCGGCCTGAAAGAGGCCAGGCGGGTTTCGAACTCACCGTCCGAAAGCCCGCCCGCTATTCCATCTAGGAAGAGCACCTCGTGCCCTTCCTTCTTCAACATCGTCGCCGCAGTGGCAGGCACCACGGGGAAGATGTATGTCGGACGCGAGAACCACTGGAACTGGCGGTTCTGCGTGAGCAGCGCGACGCCTTTCTCCGACTTGAAAGGCGGATAGCATATGGCGACGCGCATATCTTCAGTTTACCACTTGTAGCCGAGGCCTACGATGTAGCGCATGTCACTGGACTTGCGGCCGTCGCTCGGCGTGCTGTTGTAGTCCCACTCGGCCTTGCAGAGAAGGTCGAAGTCCATGATGATCTTCGTCGTGAAGCCGATGTCGGCCTTGACGAGATAGACTTCGGAGTCGTCCACGTCGGGCATGTACTCGCAGTTGTGGAAGAACTCGACCGTCTCGTTCCACTTGGGGTAGTACTTGAGGTGGTGGGCGTAGCGGAAGGTCGCGTAGCTCTTCTCGGCGTCGTCGGACTTCACCTTGTAGTCGGTGCGCACCCACGCGAAGCCGGCTTCCTGGCTGAAGCTCCACTTGCCCGTCAGGTCGAAGTTCTCCTTGTCGAGCCACTGGTAGCCGAGGCCGCCGCCCAGACGGACGCGGAAGTCCAGGCCGGCGATATCGTCGCGCTCGTAGCGTCCGTTCTCATAGGTGTAGACGCGGGACGACCAGAAGTGGTCGTGCTGGCCCTCGAGCTCGATGCGGTCGGTCGTCTTGTCCTTGTCGTGCTTGGAAGTGCCGGTCTCGGTGTAGTAGTAGCCGAAGTCTACATTGACGCGATCCTTCTCCCAGCGGCGGTTGACGTTCGCAACGACGCTTGCGGAGTTGTTGTAGGTGTTGCCGCGCGTGGAGTTGTAGCCCACGTTCACAGAGCCGTGCCACTTCTCCTCTTCGGGGTCGGTCTTCTTGACATCGTCCATGTTGACGGGCTTGGCGTCAACGACAAGCTTTCCGTCCGCAACGGTCACGGCAAGCTCCTCCTTGGTGCCGTCCTTGTATTCGACAACATGCTTCTTGTCGCTTTCGAGCGAGGCGATGTTCTCGACCTTGATGGAAACCTCTCCGAGATCGTCGGACTTGAACTTGAGCTCGCCGTCGCGGATGACGTCGGCCGTGCCCGTAAGGAACGAGCCGGACTTGAGCGTCACCTTGTCGGCGAAAGCTGTAACGGAAGCGGCTATAGCGGCCGCCAGTGCTAGTGTCTTCGTAGTCATGTTTGATTTACCTTGGTTTAGGCCTCATTCGGCCATGCGCATATTATACCATAAGTTTGCGCGCCGTGCGCGCCGCCCGGCCGGCGCCCAGGCAGAGCGGCGCGAATTTTTGTATAATATCAACCGCTATGACACTTCAGCAGCTTAGATACGCGGACGCAGTGGCGTCGTATGGATCCGTGAGCGAGGCGGCGCGGCGGATATTCGTCACCCAGCCTACGATGACAGAGGCGATCCACGCTCTTGAAGAGGAGCTTCGCGTCGCCATCTTCACGCGTTCCAGCAGGGGGATTGCCGTCACGCGCGAGGGCGAGGAGTTCCTTGCCTCGGCACGACAGATTCTCGACGACATGTCGCGAATCTCCGAAAAATACACCGGCGCGGCCGTGCGCCGTCCGCAGTTCGCCGTATCGTGCCAGCACTACGCCTTCGCGGTAGAGGCGTTCATGGACGTCGTAAAGGCGAACGGTGCCGACGGTTACGACTTCACCCTGCGTGAGACCACGACAAGCGAGATCATCGACGACGTCGCCCGCCACAGGAGCGAAATCGGCGTGATATACCTCTCTCTGCGCAACGAACGCGCGATATCGAAGATCCTCCGCAAGGAGGAGCTCGTCTTCGAGGAGCTCTACCGCGCAAAGCCCCACGTGTTCATGGGCAGCCGACACCCTCTCGCCAGGCGCAAAGGGCCTATCTCCCCCGAGCAGCTCGACGCATACCCCTACCTCACATACGAACAGGGCGTGGAAAACGCGCTCTACTTCGCCGAGGAGGTCATGCCCGCGATCGACCGCAGGAAGAACATAAGAGTGCGCGACCGCGCGACAATGACGAAACTCATGCTCGGGCTTGACGGCTACACCGTTTCGTCCGGAGCGAACAGCAAGATGTACTCCAGCACGATCGTCGCCAGACCGCTCGCGCTCAAGGACGAAATACGCGTCGGCATCATCCGCCGCGCCGGCCCGCAGCTTTCACGCGAAGGCACGGCATTCGTCGAGGCCATACGCGCGAAAGCCCGCCCGGCGTCTTAAAGCAGCGAACGCGTCCAGGCCGCCTCGCGAGCGTCGCCCGGGTAGAACGCCACCGTCACCGCGTCGTCCGAGACGTCCAGCCGGCAGTGACCTGCGGCGTGACTGTAGAAATACTCCTTGAGCCCCGCACGGAAAAAGTCGAGCGACGCCTTGAAATCGGCCAGCTTCCCGCCGGTGTGCTGCTTGAGCCATCTCGCGCCGTAGTCGTCGACCGTCGAGAACATCGGCTCGCCTGTGGCAAGCTCGGGCTTGGCCCATACGGAGTTGGCCGTGAACTCGCAAAAGCCGCCGAACTCGTTTTCAATGCGGCAGAAGGCGGTTGTGTGGGTATGGCCCGAAAGCACTATCGCGTGACGGCGCGAAAGAGCCTCGTAGAGCTTCGGCCTCAGCGCATCGCACTCCTTTCCCCCGCCAAGCCGCCAGCGGAACGAACCCGAGTCCGCCGTGATGAACGGTCCGTGCGTGACGAGAAAAACATGCCGCGCCGCCGCGCCCTCGACAGCGTCGATCACAGGCTGAAGGTCGCGCGTCTCGAAGTCGCAAAAGACCCACACGTCAGGGCCGACGCCGAACGAGAACACCGGATATCTCACAGAGGCGGGCGCCTCGCCGCAAAGCCTGCGCAGCTCGGCGGACATGAAACCCTCGGCAAAATCGAGATACGCCTTGCGCGCCCCTTTGCCCCGGAAGTCGTGATTGCCGATGACGGTAAGGAACGGCAGCGCGGCGGGATACGGCGAGCGCAGAAGTTTGATGCAGTCGTCAAGCATCTTCCTGTGGGTCGGCACGTCGTCGCAGTCGCCCTGGATCAAATCGCCCATCTGCAGCAGAAAGAGAGTGTCGCGCTTCTTGGCCAGGTCGGCGCTTGCGGCGATCATCCTCGGACAGCGCTCGCGCCACATCTCGCCGTTGCGGCGGAACTCCTCGTGCTGAATCTTCGCCCACTTGTTTGATTCATCGTAATGCGAGTGGTAGACGCTCTCCGGTTCGGCATCGTAGTGAGTGTCGCCAAGCACCGCCACCGAATAGCGTCCGCCGTCCGACGGCGGCAGTATGCGGCGCACAAAGTCGCAACCGGCAAACGCCAGCGAACCGGCGCAGAAAGCCCTTCTGGACATGTTGTTTACATTCATAATATATTTCCTTCCCACGCATATGATACCATAATCCGCACCGCTTGACCACGGGCTTTTGTCAAACGGCCTGCTGTCGCAAAGCGTGGGCAGGACTTCGCCAAAGCGTGGGCAAGACTTAGAAGAAACGGGGGCCTGTCCCCGGGTCAATCCTATGACCATGAAATTATAAGACCTACGATCACGGCGATAATCACAATGCTCGCCCAAATAGTACCAATGAATTCATATCTTTTTAATCGGTAATCGTCTTTGAATATGCGATGCTTCTTGTCAAACAAAACGAAGTAGTTCCAAGAAATCACGCTCGGAACACTTAACAAGCCAAGCGAAGGCAAAAAGAAACGCAATAGCAACGTCCCTATGAACACTGCCACATGCCACATAGCAAAACCAAATTTGAGATGGGGTAGATATTCAAATTGGCATGTCTGGATACGCCAATCTTCCTTAATGGCATCAATAATTTTTCGCTTCAATTGTCGCCGCCTTTCACTCTTCTACCATTTCAAAGTCGACAAAGAAACGGGGGACTGTCCCCGGTTGGTCCCACTCGTTCAAGAATTAGCAGCGTCCTGCGCCGGCGGACGGAAGAAGCGCTCCGCCAGGCGCACCAGCTCCATCGCATTACGTGAATAGAAATCTGCGCCGATCTTCGCGGCGTAGTCGGCTGTAAGCACCGCGCCGCCGACTGCCACCTTGCACCCCGGCAGCTGCTCGTGCAGAAGCTTGACCGTCGCCTCCATGTTGCAAACCGTGGTCGTCATGAGCGCCGAGAGCCCCACGAGGCGGGCGTTCTCGCGCCGCGCGGCGGCGAGCACTTTCTCCGGCGGGACGTCACGACCGAGATCGACAACTCTGAAACCGTAGTTCTCGAGAAGCGCGCGGCATATGTTTTTCCCGATGTCGTGAATGTCATCCTTCACAGTGGCGAGCACGACAGTCCCTTTCGTCGCGCCGCCGCCGCTCGCAGGCATCGCCGTGCGCACGGCGTCAAACGCGGCGCCGGCGGCCTCGGCGGACATCAAAAGCTGCGGCAGGAAAACACGCCCCGCCTCAAACCCAGCGCCCACCGTCTCCAGCGCGGGAACGATCGAGCGGTCGATGACGTGCAGCGGCTCGCTGCCTGTCGCAAGCGCCTCCCTCGCGGCTGCGGCGGCATCGGCCTTGAGTCCGCGCCGTATCGCACATGCGAGCGCATCCTGCGACGGCTCTGCGGCGGCGGCGGGCGCGGGCCGCGCGACGGCGCCGGTCTTGATCTCGGCGGACGGCGCAAAGGCGATCCAGTCGTTGCATGACAAATCGCGGCCCGTGAGCGCGCGGTATGCGCGATAGGCCTGCATCATATCAGGCGCCAGCGGATTCACAATTCCCGCCGAGAGTCCGTTGGCGAGAGCCATCGTGTAAAAGGAGGCGTTGAGCAGCGCACGGGCCGGCAGGCCGAAAGAGATGTTCGACACGCCGAGACACGTTCTGCAGCCCAGTTCGTCGCGAACTCTTCGCAGGGAATCGAGAATGACATTCGCGCTTGAAGCATCGGCGCTCACCGCCATGCAAAGCACATCGACGACAAACGACGCGGGGGATAGACCGAACTCCGCGCCTCTTGCAAGAATCCTCCTCGCGACCGCGAGCCTGCCCTCGGCCGTGGGCGGGATGCCGTCTTCATCGAGCGTGAGTGCAACGACAACACCGCCGTACTTTGCGACAAGCGGAAACACCGCGTCCATCGACTCGCGTTTCCCGTTTACAGAGTTGACAAGCGCGATGCCGTTGTAGTGGCGCAGGGCGCGCTCCAGCGCCGCAGGGTTTGACGTGTCGATCTGGAGCGGCAGGTCGCATACGCTCTGGACGGACCGTACCGTGGCGTCGAGTATGGCGGCTTCGTCAATTCCCGGCACACCTGTGTTCACGTCCAGCACATGCGCGCCAGCCTCCGTCTGGGCGACCGCCTCGCGCAGAACATATGCAGTGTCATCATTGACCAGTGCTTCCCTTAGGCGCTTTTTTCCGGTCGGGTTGATGCGCTCGCCGATGATGATCGTGTCGTCGAAGGGGATTTCAAGCGCGCGCGAGCCGGATGTAACCGTGGAGGCGGCCCTGCACGAGGACCTCTCTGCACGGCTCGCGCGACATGCCGCGTTCTTGAGCCGCGCCGCGACAGCGGCGATGTGCGCGGGCGTCGTCCCGCAGCAGCCGCCCGCTATAGACGCGCCCGCGTCCACGAGCGCGGCTACGCCGTCGGCAAACTCCTCGGGATCGACGGAGAATACCGTGCGCCCGTCGACGACCTTTGGGAGACCTGCGTTTGGCTTCACGGCGATTGGCAGAGACGTCATCCCGGCGAGGCGTCGCACAAACGGCAGCATTTTCTCCGGACCGAACCCGCAGTTGAGGCCGAGCGCATCGACCCGCAGTCCCGACAGCAGCGCGGCGACGCATTCAATATTCGCGCCGGTGAGAAGCTTGCCGTCCTCTCCAAGAGCTACAGTGGCTAGAACAGGGAGAGACGAATTCTCCTTCGCTGCGAGGACCGCCGCCTTCAGTTCATAGAGATCGCCCATGGTTTCGATCGCGATGAGATCCGCGCCGGCCTTGACGCCGACGGCTATCTGCGCGGCAAAGGCGTCATACGCCGCGTCGAACTCGAAATCCCCCGCCGGTTTGAGAAGCCGTCCTGTAGGCCCAACGTCAAGCGCCACGGCGGCGCCGTGCGGCGACGAGGCGGCGGCTTCGCGCGCAAGCGCAACGCCTGCGGCGACGACGTCCTCCAGCGGCGGGTCGGCGTGGTATTTCGCCGGATTTGCGCCGAACGTATTGGCGTATACAATCCTGGCGCCGGCGTCGATGTAAGCGGCATGGACGGCGAGGATGTCGCCCAGGCGCGAGAGATTCCAGGTCTCGGGCGTGTCACCGGGCAGGAGTCCTCTTGCCTGGAGCTGCGTGCCCATCGCGCCATCGAGTATGACAGGTCCGTCACATAAAAAGTCTTTGCCCATATTTCAATCCTTTCTTACGCCGATCACCGCACTGACCGACTTGGAGGGAACCATGAGAAGCGAGTCCGTAAGCGAAACGCCGGCCTTGAGCGGCGCGTCGACAAGAGCGAGAAGCGGCCGTTGCGCCTCGAGAGGGAAAGAGCCGTAGCCGGGCGAGTAGCGCGACACGAGCGATTCGCCGGGCGCGAGCTCGCGGCGGATGTCATCCTCCATCGCGTCCATGACCTTTTCTATCATCGCGGCGCCGACCGCCTGCACTATAAGCCCGTCGAGGCTGGACGTCACCGACACGCGTCTGTGGAATGAGTCGAAGGCGGCGCCTATTGTGCCGCACGCGAGAAACGCCGCGCCGCACCCCGCCATGTGGTCGGCGAGAGTCCCGGTGATTTCAAGGCGCACGCCGCCCGACGTTATCGCGCCGTCTTCGACAGGAAAGCGCCGCCATGTGCAGACGGGTCGCGCCACAGCCAGCGCGCGGTCGCGAAGGGTGCTCACGCGCGCCGCGAGCTCGCCTTCGGGGAGCGTCGGCCCCATCCGCATGTAACGCGCTATCTCACGCAGGCCGACGGTCATCTTGCGAGCATGCCGGAGAGATTGGACATTATGCGCTCGGCCACTTCGGGACGGTTCATCGTGTAAACGTGCACCGCATTCACGCCGTTCGCGAAAAGGTCGATGATCTGCTCGGTGGCATAGGCCACGCCGGCGTCCAGCATCGCGCGCTGATTCTCGCCGAAGCGGTCGACGATGGCCTTGAAACGGCTCGGCAGATACGTCCCAGAAAGGCGGCATATCCTGCTTATCTGGCGGGCGTTGGCGACAGGCATTATGCCTGCGATCACGGGGACGGTTATGCCGCCGTCGCGCAGCTTTGACAGATAGCGGTAGAAGACATTGTTGTCGAAGAACATCTGGGTCGTAACGAAATCCAGACCGGCGTCAACCTTTTCGCGCAGATGGCGTATGTCGTCGGCGAGGTGGGCGCACTCGGGATGGCACTCGGGATAGCAGGCCCCGCCGAGGCAGAAACCTGAAGGCCGCAGAGCCTTCACCAGGTCTATCGCGTGAGGGAAGCACCCTGCGGACGGCGCGCCCTCGGGCTCATCGCCGCGAAGGCACAGGATGTTTTCCACACCGGCCCTGCGCAGGAACCTCACCTCGTCGGCGAGGCTGTCGCGCGACGCATTGATGCAGGTGAGATGCGCGAGCGCAGGGACGCCGCATGCCTGCACGAGCGAGGCTATCTCGACCGTGTTGGCCTGTGCGCTTCCCGATGCGCCGTATGTGACCGACATAAACGACGGCTTCTGACGGGCCAGCCTCTCCACCGCCAGGCGCACCGGTTCGAACGGCGCGTCCTTGCGCGGAGGGAACACCTCGAACGAAACAGCAGGTTTACCCGAGGCAAGAATGTCTTTGATTTTCATACCGCCGTCACATTATACCATATTTCGCGTCCGCACGGGCGCGGAGAAATATGGTATAATTCGTGCATCAGAAATGGAAAGATTGACATGAACAAAGTACTGTGTGCGGCGCTCGCCGCCTCGTCATTCTGCCTTGCGTCCACAAACGAGTGCGCAAGGCTGCCTACGGTAATAGTCTACGCGTCGCGGATAGACGACGCAAGAGACAGTATGCCCGCTTCGGTCGCCGTGTTCGACGCCGATGAGATACAGTCTTCCGGCGCGCGCGACCTCGCCGACCTGCTGAGGAAGAAGTGTTGCGCCGACGTCCACTCGATGAACGGCAACCCGCTTCTCACGACGCTGTCGCTGCGGGGCTTCGGCGACAACGGCTTCGGACGTGTAAAGGTTGTGCTCGACGGCGAGGAGCTCAACAACGTCGACATGAACGCCCCGAATCTTACACGCATCCCGCTCGGAAGCATCCGCCGCCTTGAACTCGTGCGAGGGCCGAGCCCTGTCCTTTACGGCGACGGCGCTGTCGGCGGCGTCGTGAACGTGCGAACCGATCCGCCGGACGGCGAGCGCAAGACCCGCCTCACCGCGCGCGCGGGCTCGCAGGCGACCTTCGGCGCCTCGCTCGACACACGCGGCGGCTTCGACGAGGACGGCATGACATACAGCGCCGCATACGACTATATGCAGAGCGACGGCTTCAGAAGCCGCAGCGCCTATGACATCCATTCTGTCAACGCCGGTGTGCGAAAGGATTTCGAGAACGGTTCGACCGCCGGCTTTAAGATCAACTACCAGAACGCGTTCTACGAGCTGCCCGGCTCTCTCTCTTTCGACCAGTGGCGCCACCGCCGCCGAGCCGCCCTCAACCGTGACGACTGGACGCGGCAGTGGAGCTGCGGCGTCGCCGCAGACTCCATCATGAAGCTCGCCGAAGACAGGTGGCTCTACCTCGACGGCAGTTTCTCGCGTCAGTACCGCCACGCCAGAATGGCTGCGTGGGGAACAGACACCGAATACGACAGCGCCAGCTTCGCGCTCTCGCCGCGGTATGTCGATGAAACGGATGTGTTCGACCTCGGCAGCAAGTTCACCGCAGGCGTGGACATACGCTTCGACGGCTACAAGGATGATCCTGTCGCGGCTGCGGCGCGGCGCTTCTCGCGCGGACGCTTTTCCGTCTTCGCCCAGGAGGAGCTGCACTTGACCGACGAACTGTCGATCGTTGCCGGCGCGAGGATAGAGCGCATTGAAAACCGCTGGCGGCGCTACGCAGGCATCCGCCGCCCGAAAAGCCACGACACCATGCTCGACGCCGAGCTCGGCCTCGTCTACAGACCCTTGGACGGACTAAAGCTGTTCGCCAAGGGGACGAGATTTCACCGGTCGGCGTTCTGCGACGAGCTCAGCTGGACACGCGACGGCTCGTTCCTCAAGCCCGAGACCGGCGAATCGCTCGACGCAGGATTGGAGTGGGAGTTCCTTGATGAGTTCAGTCTCGATGTCAACGGCTACGCGATGCTTACGGACGACGAGATATTCTTCGACCCGGCGATTGCGCCTTTCGGCTACAACAGCAACAGCCCCTCACGAACCAGGCGCATCGGTTTTGACGCCGGCTTCTCATGGACGCGCGACAAGGTTGCCGAGGCATCGGTGAGATACGGCTATGTGCACGCCGACTTCGCGAGCGGACGCTACCACGGCAACGACGTGCCGTATGTGCCGTCCTCCAGGGTTCGCGCCGAACTTGGGTGGTGGGTTTTCTACGACCTTGAAATCAAGGGCGGCATGTCGTTCGTCTCGCGGCAGCGCGTCTCTGGCGACTTCGCGAACGAGGCGCGCCGGCTCCCGTCGTATACGCTGTTCGACATAGGCGCGTACTATTCGCCGTCATGGGCCGAAGGGTGGAAGGCCTCGCTTGTGGTGGACAACCTTTTCGACCGCGACTACTGCGAATACGCCGGCGTCGGCTACTGCTACCCGGCCTGCGGCAGAAGCTTCCTCTTCACCGTGAGCTACGAGTTCTAGCCCTGCGGCATGGTCGAGCGGGTAAAACGCCGCCTATCGTTCGAGTTTCGCCTTGGATGAAGAGCATGAAGCCATCGTTCGCCAAAAGCGCCCTGCTCATGTTCTTGGCTCTTCGCGCCGGGGACTTCGTGAGCGTCGCGGCGGGCAT
This sequence comes from Verrucomicrobia bacterium UBA4286, assembly GCA_002395905.1. Classification (GTDB taxonomy): domain Bacteria; phylum Verrucomicrobiota; class Kiritimatiellia; order RFP12; family UBA1067; genus UBA1067. The sequence goes on from DGVK01000039.1 coordinate 21,467, forward strand.
GTGGTTCGTGCCGCGCTATGTCTCGGCGGACGAGATCGGCGCGGTGCTGCCGCTTACATCTTTCGCCACGCTGCTGTCACTGCCTGTGTTCGCGCTTGCCATGGCCGTGATGCGCGAGACGGCGTGTCTCGCCGCCGACGGCGACCGTGGCAGGATAAAGTCTCTGCTTCGCGGCGTTTTCATCGCGACCGCCGTCGCGACGGCGGTCCTTGTCGCTTCGGTCTGGTCGCTTGTTCCTCGCTTCACTGCGGCGATGAACGTGCCGTCGCTTTCGGCCGGCGCGCTCGCCGCCGCCGCCGCGCTTCTCGGGTGCGCGGCGCCTGTCTACACCGATGCACTGCAGTCTCTCAAGCGCTTCATTCCGCTCGCCTGCATCGAGGCCGGCGGCGCGGTCGCGCGCGCCGCCGTTCTCGTGCTAGCCATGCCGATCGTGCCGCTCGCCGGATATTTCGCGGGACAGGCCGCCCTGCCGCTTTTCAGGATAGGCGCGAGCGTCGCGGCTCTGCGCCGCGACCTGCGCGTCGCGTCCGCGCCGTACTGGAACCGCGCGGCGGCCGGACGTCTCGCGCTGGCGTTTCTTGCGATCCTGGCATACCAGGCGTTCCCGATGGCGGCCTCCCTCGTTGAACAGACTGTCCTGCGCACGTCTCTCGCCCAGGTCGACTCGGCGGGCTTTTACATGGCGTCGCGATTTTCCGACTTTCTCAACTACCTGACATATCCGCTTCTGCTGGTGATGTTCCCGTTTGCGGCCGAAAGCGCCAGGCGCGGCGGCTCGACGCATATGTTTGTGATCAAGTGCTCTGCCGTCACGCTCGCGGCGGCGGCGCTCGCGGCGGCGGCGTACGCGCGCTTCGGCGCGAACCTTCTCTCGCTCATGCCCCACGGCGCCGACTATGCCGACTACTCGCGCCTCATGCCTCTTCTCACGATTTCAACCGCGCTTACGGCGTGCCAGGTTTTTTACACCAATGCAGAGGTCTCCGCCGGACGCTTTTCGTTTCTCCTGTGGTTCGTGCCGCTGCATGCGGTCTATCCTGCGGCGCTGCTCGCCGCCGCCCGCGTCCGCGCGCCGGGGCTGGACGGCATGGTATGGTGGTTCACCGCCGCGTCGACCGCGCGATTCCTCTTCGCGTCGGCCGCAGTCGCTATTTCTCGCGTGCGGCGCGCCAGTCTTTCATCGACATGCCTGTGCGCTGCTTGAAATACTTCTCGGGTCAAACCGGGGACAGGCACTA
>DGVK01000158.1 GCA_002395905.1 Verrucomicrobia bacterium UBA4286
CAGCCGCGCAGCGGCTCGCCTGCCGCGCCGCGCAACACGGCGCTTGAACACGCGACAGGCGAATACGTCATATTTCTCGACAGCGACGACAAAATCGCCGAAGGCTCGCTCCAGCGGCTGTATGACAAGATTGCGGCCCGTCCCGGCGCGGACCTCTACCCGTGCGCGATTCAGGTTGAAAACGAAATCACCGGCAGGAGCGAACCTGTCCGAGACAACTATCCGGCAGATGTCAACGACGAGCTTACCGGGCCAGAGGCCACGCGCACCAGTTTTTCATACAAGCGCGACCCATGCCCGATGCTTCAGCTGACCATCTGCCGTCGGGTCTTTCTGGATGAAAACGGGCTCAGATGCGTGCCGGGCCTGCGATGCGAAGACAGCGAGTTCTCGCCGCGCGCATTGTATCTTGCAAAACGCGTAACGCCTCTGCACGAGCCGTTTTACATATACCGCATAAGAGCCAACTCGATCATCACGGCAGCAAAAGATCCCGGCAGGTTTCTGAAGGATTACGCCTTTATCGACAAATCAAATCTGGCTTTCCACGCAAGGATTTCGCAAGCGCCCGGCTTCGACCGCAGAATCTCTCCGCTGTGGGCGAAGAAATGGCTGAATTGGGTGACATTCTTCTGGTTCTCGCCCAAGGCGATACGCAGCATTTCGCGAAAGACCAGGCGCGAAACGCTGGCGGACATGTTCAAGGATGGATTCTCAGACTTCGATCTGCTCGTGCGCGCTTCCACGCGTCCGAGAAAGATCGCCGCCGTATTCCAGAAGCTGTTCGTGCGGCATCCGTCGATGGGGTGGCTCGCCGATGCATTCTTCCTCTGTGTCTACCATCCGTTGGTAGGCTTGAGAGACGGCCTTCGCGGCGCAGGCAGATGATCTCGCCGGCCGGCCGCGGTCTGTTCTTCGCCCGAAGGAACGGCGTCACTTCTCGAACGACGACTTTTCCGGCAGAATGTCGTCAAACGCCCTGGCGACTTCGGCGAAGCAGCGTTCAGGGTCGGCGTTGGTCCCCTTGTCGTTCAGGCATATTTCGGGATGCTCGCGGCGACGGATTGCGTCGCAGGCGCTTGCGACCGTGTCCTCCGTCAAAACGATGAACTCCCCCTTGCGCTTTTCGTTCACAGGGGAAAATCTGCCGCTCACCATGTCCCAGGCGCTCATGAGCCAGTGGTTCACGCTGTCATCCGTGCGGAAGCGGCTGCGCGAAGTGCGTTCAAGCGCCCGCGGCTGGACGCGCCACACTTCCGCAAACGTGGACTTGAGATGCGCCTGCGAAAGATGGCCGAACGTACCTGCTATGTATACACGGTTGACGGCGAACGACAGGACGTTCTTGACCGCGCGGGCGACGCCGAGCGCGCGCACGTCGGCGAACTTGAGGATGTTCCGCCAAACCAGCCTCTCGACGTCCAGGCCGAGCTTGAGCACGCCGCTGTTGTTGATTGCTATGCGGCTTATGTTGCTGCTGCCTATCCAGCGCGGGATTCCGAGGTCGCACGGGATCACGGGCAGCCCCTTCCTGAAGAAGAAGCCGGGCGCGACGGGTTTAAGAAGGAACAAGTCGTCGTTGAACAGCACGAACCGCTCGGAAAGGTCCGGTATGCGGTGCAGGTTAAGTTCAATTGTGTTGGAGTGGAATGTGGGCAGACACTCCGCCGGAATGTATTCGCGATGGTCGACAAGCCGCAGCTTGGGGTTTGATTCGTCGAGCCAGGCGGGTTTCTGTCCGCACGTGACGAAGAACACCCTGTTCACCCATGGCGCGAAACGTTCGACCGAACGGAACCAGTATTTCAGAAGCCCGCAGTCGCGGTAGCGGCAGTCGGCGTTCGCGTCGGCATCGCCAAGCGCCATCGCCTCGCCGCCGTTCTCGTAGCGGTGCTTCTCGGCGCGCCACTTGGGGTCTGCGCCGTCCACCCACGGAAGAACGAAATCAATCTTGTCCATGCGACCTCCTTTTATGTAGAGACGAGACCTGCGACGCATCGCGACAATGCCATCGAACCGAAAAACGCGAGCGTGCATAGCGCGACGGCCGCGGCCGCGAACCAGATGTGGGTGCGCCGGTAGACTCTCGCCTGCGCCGCGTCGAAGTAGCAGGTGAAGACCACCCGCGTCTCCCACGGAATCTCGATAAACAGCAGGGCCAGAATCGTGGAAAGTATCACGCCGTCAAGTTTGTATGGACCCGGCAGAGCGACGACAAGCGCGATGTTGACGGCCAGATTGAAGGCGCCCGACACGATCGGCTTCCATCGGTCCTGCCGCCACAGCCCCGCAGCGGACTTGAACGTCATCAGCATCTGCCGCGACTGGTTGACGTAGAAATACAGCACCATGAGCACGGGCGTGAGAAGGTGCCGCCCGAGAGCGGGGTCGCCCTTCGTCCACAGCGCGATGAACGGCTGGTAGAAGGCCGCCATGATCACGGCGCAGGCGAGTATCGCGCCCTGCGCCAGCCGCAGCATGCGCATGAACAGATCGAAGTTGCGCTCCTTCGTTTCTGTGTGGATTTTATTCCCGAAACCGGCAGTCATCGAACTGTAGAATATGCTCACAAGCCCGGCGACCGCCGTGACCACGTAATAATAGTTGCCGTATGCTGCAACAGCCACGAGCCCGAGAAACCCCGAGATGACCAGATTGTCCGTCGAATTGACGACCACCCCGCCGACCTTGTGCATGAAAATCGACTTTACGTCCGAAAGCACCTTGCGGCGCAAACCGTCCGGCAGGCGTCCGCGCGGTTCTATGTCGGGGAAAAGGCGACGCGACGCCTTCACCAGCAGAACGTTCTGCAACACCGTGAATGCAACCGTCGCGATGACGTAATGGTAGTAGTTGCGGGTGGCGAAAAGTATGAAAAAGACGGTGATGTACTGCGCGACCTGCACACCTGTACGGATGTTCGTTATGACATCGTTGCGGTGGTGCGCGCCGAGCACCGAGCCGCGGTAGGCGAAGAGGAAATAGCTCGCCGAGGTGTTGACGAGATGTATGAAGTAGAGAACGTGCAGATCGATATCCGGCGGAACGCTGCCGTGCACCAGCCTGCCGAGAAACGGCATGAGCGCGAGGCCGATGATGAATATGGAGGCGCCGACGCAGCGGTAGACCTTGCGGTAGAACTTGAGGTAGGCGCATATCAGCTCGCGGTCGTCGTCGGCGACAGGCTTGTACATCGAGCATACGACAGCCATCCCGAAACCGAGCTCCGCAAGCGACAGAACGCCGAGAATCGAACCGAAAAGCCCGTTCAGACCAAGATACTTCGGCCCCAGCAGCCAGAGAAAAAGCGTGCGGTTCAGAAACGGGAAAAGCAGTTTTATCCCGCTGCCGAGCGCATTGGCGAACATGTTTCGCCGCGTGTTTTTCGCAAAGTCGAGCTTCACTTTTTGAACAGCCTTCTCTTGAGTTTCGTCGCCCGCCACACCCACGGCGCTGCGGGAGCGAGGGCGCGCCAGAACGGCCACCAGCCTTTTCGCAGGGCAAGAGGCAGTTCGTCCGGCTTTACGTGGCCGTTCTCCAGAAGCCAGTCGACGACAGGCCTCACCACGCCGTGCCATTTGAGCGAATATGAATTCCACATCTGCCAGGGTTTGGGGTTGTAGGCGAAGTGCGCGAAATAGCGGCTCTTGTCGACGCTGCCGTTCGCTGCATAGCGCTCGGCGATCTTCGGGGCGTCTGGCAGGAAGCACAGCAGACTGCCCAGCACGCTCTCGTCCGTCTGGAAATAAGGCGAGCCATGCTTCATTATGATCTCGACATCAGGCGGCAGCACGTTTTGAATCTGCCGGTTCCACGTTTCGAGGAACCCCTTCCATTTGCGGTTGATGACGATAAACGGCGCATTGACACGTGTCGTATAGCGGCTTTCGGCGTTGGCGCCTCCGCAGAACTTCTCGATGTCGCGCTTCCAGACTGCAAGATTCTCCTTGGTGAAATCGGCTGGCGGCGGGTCGTACCTGCGTATGACGATTTCGTCAGGATTCGCCCCGCAAAGCCATTCCGTGCAGTCGCCGACGAACGCCGCGTCTGAATCGGCCCAGCACACCCACTCAGTATCGATCGCGTCGTCCATCATCAAAAGCGGCTTCTGGCACGTCACGCACTGGCGCGACAGCGGCAGATCCTTGATGGTCACGCCGCCTAGCGCCTCCACGCGACGCTTCATCTCGCCGCTCCATCCCATCGCCCCGACGAGAACCGGCTGCTTCATGCCGTTCATTCTCATGCTGGCCACGAGCAGGAATGTCCCCCAGGCAAAATTCGCATCGCCCGCCGTGACAACAGTTGTGTTAACGCCCATAAGCAACTCCTCTTTTTCGTTTTCGCGGGATTATATCAAAACCACCGGCGAGCCGTCAAACGCGGAGAGGCAGACGGGCGCTTGAACCATGCAGCACGCAAGCATGAACCGCCCGACTGTCGCGGTCGTCCATAGGGAGCAGCCGTCTTCACCCTGCCGACTACATGACAAAAAGGTCTGACCTTTTATACAATATCGTCTGACCTTTTGATGAAAAAGGTCAGACCTTTTCATGCAAATGGTCAGACCTTTTTGTTAATATCGTCAGACCTTTTTGTTCAAAAGGTCTGACCTTTTTATATAAAAGGTCTGACCTTAAACACCTCTCCCCCGCAACCCAAGGATGCCGACCCTGCGGCCATTCAACGCCTGCACCCGGGGGCAATGCTGGAAACCCCGGGCAAGACCTGGGCTAAGTCTGGGCAGGACGGTCCCTGCCATGAAGGGCTCTAACGGTTTAGCTCGGAACGTTTCATCCTCCACAGCGGTCTGATATGTCACACAACCGCGACAAATAGTCACGCGCGGCAAAGCACAGAGAGCGAAATGCGCTTTGGCACGGCATATGCTACTTTGCCGGTGTTGGAACAAACGAAAGGAGTTCAAAAGATGAATACGTTGATGAACATTGATCCATGGAGCTTTCTGGACGATCTGCTCGACACTTCGAGCCGTGCGTTCAGAACAGTCAGGGCACGTGCAGCGGGACGCTTCCCGCCTGTGAACGTGCTGCTTGACGACACTGCGATCATCATAGACCTCGAACTTCCCGGGAAGACCGCCAAGGATGTGGATCTATCGCTTGAACCGCAGGCCGTCGTCGTGAGCGACCGTCCCGCCGAGACGAAAGACGCCGAAACGGGCAAGGCCGCGAATACACCCCCCGCATGGTCGCGCCGCCTCGAACTGCCCTTCAGGGTGGACGCCGACAAGGCGAATGCAAAGTTCACGAACGGCATCCTGCGTATCGAACTGCCCAAGGCCGACGCGCCGAGCGTGCGCAAGATCGCCATAGCAGGATGAACGGATGCGTCCGGCAGATGAAACACTGAAAAAGAAAGGAGACTTCAAATGAACACTGAGGAGAAATTCACCGTTCCTGCGGCAACGCTCACCGAGCGCCCCGAGGACTACGAACTCAAGGCGATGCTGCCCGGAATAGGCAAGGAGGACGCCGAGCTTCACATGGAGGGCAAGACCCTCACGCTCAAGACTCACGCCAAACACCAGAACCCGGCGGGCTTCAAGGCGGTCGCGACAGAGTTCGAGCACGTCAACTACGCCATGAGCGTCGATCTGCCCGAAATGGCCGATCCCGCGACGCTGTCGGCGAAACTCGAAAACGGCGTGTTGACGGTTATCGTCAAGAAGCGCCCCGAGACGCAGGCCAAGAAGATAGATATACTGTAACCGCGTCTAGATGACGCAGTGCCTGAGGGTCGTCCCGTCGAAATAACCAAACGAACGGGACGACCCGCCTTTTGGCAGCGAAACAGAACCGGGGTTGAATATCGAGATTCCGCACTCAAGTTTCTTGAGTTCAGGCACATGGGTGTGGCCGTGGGCGAGAACCGTTCCCATTCCAAGCGGCGGCAGTCGATATTCATTCCACAGATGGCCGTGGGTGAGGAAGAACCTTTCGCCGCCGGCATCCAGCACGGAGTAGTCGGCCATCATAGGGAACTCGAACATCATCTGGTCGACCTCGGCGTCGCAGTTGCCGCGCACGGCGACGATCACATCCTTGCGCCTGTTGAGCATCTCGGCGACTTTCACCGGGTCGTAGAAATTCGGCACGCCGTTTCGCGGCCCGTGGTAAAGGAGGTCGCCAAGCAGCACAAGCCTGTCGAAGCCGAGGGAGTCCGCCGCAGCAAGAGCCGTCTCCAGCGCGGACGGAACCCCGTGAATATCGCTCATGAACACTATCTTCACCGCACGCCTCCTTGTCTTTACGGCAAAGCGCCGTCACACGTCCACATCCAGAGAGTCCCAGTCCAGACGGCCCTCGAAAACCTTTTTGACAGGTCCGGTTAGGGTTATCCCCGAAAAAGTTTCGCCGTCGAACCTTCCGTCGACGACAAGTTCGTATCCCTTCGACGTCTTCACGCGCACAGGGAACTCCAGCCCGTAATCCTTCACGCCTATCACGGCGCTCGCGACCGCGCCCGTCCCGCAGGCACCGGTCTCCGCCTCGACACCACGCTCGTAGGTGCGCATGGCAACACAGTCGGGCTGGCGGTACACCACAAAATCCACATTCGTCCCGTTGGGGGCGAAGCGCGGACTGAGGCGGATTCTGCGCCCCTCCCCGTCGACGTCGGCCGCCGACAGATTCTCGACCGGCACGATGAAATGAGGGACGCCTGCAACTACGAAATCCTCCTCGAAATCCCTCGGAGCCGGCATCGCGATACGCACAAGGCGCTCGTCAAGTATCTCGGCCTCGACGTCGCCGGCGGCAGTCTCGAAACGCATGCTCGCGCCTTTCGCCGCGCCGATGGAGCGCGCAAACCACGCTACGCAACGCGCGCCGTTCCCGCAGAGGTCGGCCTCGGAACCGTCCGGATTGAAAAAGCGCATTCTGAAATCGGCGCGGTCCGACGACTGCACGAGTATCACGCCCTCGCACCCGACGCCCACGCGGCGCGCCGCCATCGCGGCGACACGCATGTAGTCGTCGATCGGGAACGAGCCGTCGCGGTCGTCGACAAGTATGAAGTCGTTGCCGGCTCCATGCATTTTCACGAACGGAAGCGTCTTCATCACCACCACCCTTTCGGCTGGGGGACCTCCGCGCCGCCGGTGAGCCGGACCAGGTCGGACAGTATGCGGTATGCCTCGTCAAGAACCACGTCGTCCTTCTTGCGCTGGTTGCGGCGACGGCGGGCGGATATACGCTCCTCGTCCTCTTCATCGTCCTCGTCATCAAGCTCCCTCAGCTCGCGGTCGGCCGCCATCATGGCCTTGCGCGCGGCGCGCTCCAGAGGGACCTCCTCGCGGTCGCTTATGGCGCGCATCCCGTCTACGTTGGCGATATGCTTTTTGTAGCGCTCGTCGTCTGCAAGCCGCGCCTCGGAGAGCTTCTTGAGTTCGGGGACATATGAGCCGAGATTCCAGCTCAGCTCGTAGTCGGCGGGAAGAATGCGGCTGAAAGGCAGCGCGTTCGGGAGCTTGTCCTCGCCGATGTCAAGCGAATCGAGGAGCGACGGCAGGCGTATGTCGGCCGCGACGCCCTCCACCTGGGTCGAGCGCCCGTTGATGCGGTAGAACCGCGCCGTCGTGATCTTCATCGAACCGTACTTCTCGGGTCCCATACCCATCACGGACTGGACTGTCCCCTTGCCGTGCGTTCTCCAGTCGCCGAGCACTATGGCGCGACCGGTGTCCTGGAGGTGGCCCGCCACGATCTCCGAAGCGCTGGCGCTCGCGCGGTCGGTGAGCACCACGACCGGCTTGCGGAACGCGATCGGATTGCCGGGAGGAATCGGCAGGCAGCCGACGGTCCGCACCTCGCGTATCTGGACCACCGGACCGCTTGCGACAAAAAGAGCCGAAAGCATGACGGCTTCTCTTAGCGAGCCGCCGCCGTTGCCGCGCATGTCAAGCACGAGCCCCTCGGCGTCCACGGCGTTGAAGTCGGCAAGATACCGGCCGACGTCCATCGCGCAGCTGCGGAAGGCCGGGTCGCCGAAGCGCTTGTCCATCGTTCCGTAGAAACTGGGCAGGTAGACATACCCCAGTTTGCGTTCGACGCCGTCGAGCGTGACGCGCTCGACATGGCCGGTCGCGGCCTGGTCCTCCAGCTTTATCTCGTCGCGCACAAGCTCGATCATCTTGCGCGTCGCGCCTGTCGGGTCGCTGCGAGGAATGATCTCCAGCGTCACGCGTGTGCCTTTTGGCCCGCGTATCTTGCGGATGGTCTTCTTCATCGGCCGCCACATGATATCCTCCAGCTCGCCGTCGCCCTGCTTCACACCGACGATCTTGTCGCCGCGCTTGATGCGCCCGTCGACATCTATCGGACCGCCCGGCATGACCTCCTCTATCTTGAGAGCGCCGTCGTCCAGGCCGAGAACCGCGCCCACGCCGCAGAGCGCAAGGTTCATCTCCATGTCAAAATCCTCCTTGGAGGCGGGGCTCATGTAGTCCGTATGCGGATCGTACGCGCGGCATACGCAGCCGAGATAGTGCTGCAGGACGGCCTCTTCGTCAGGCTCGGCCATGACGGTGACGTACTGGTGGTATTTCTTTATAAGATTCTCCTCCGGCGTCTCGGACTTCTTCGACGGCGGATCATCCTCGCCGCCTTCCCCGTCCTCCGCGTCGTCGGCTTCGCCGCTGTCATTTTCACCTGATTCCTTCGCGGCGGCTTTCTTCGCCGCCTTCGCGGCCTTCTCTTCGGCGTCAAGCTCCTTGCCGAGAATCTGCGCGAGCACCTCGTTCTTCAGACGCAGGCGCCACAGCTCCTCGGCCTCCTCGCGGGTAGTCGGCCAGGGGGCGTCCTTGCGCTTGATGCGGCAGGATTCATCGACGGAGAAATCCCATCCGCCGCGCGCCAGAAGGTTCGTCGCGAAGGACACGCGCTCGTGCAGGCGACGGAGATAGAGGTTGTAGACGTCAAAGCCGAAACTCACGTCACCGGACTTCAGCTCGTCGTCAAGGGTCTTCTCGCGCACCGAGAGCGCGTCGAGGTCGCTCTTGAGGAACACCGAGTGGTCGTAGTCGTAAAATGTCACGAGGTTGGTCCACGCGCGCTGTGACATCATATCATCAAGGCGCTGCTGCAGCACGTGGGCTTTCGGCAGCGTGTTCACGAGCCGCATTGCGATCTTGCCGTAATACGGCTGCGGCTCGACCGCGGCGACAGGCGGCTCCGGCTCGGCCGGCGCAGCCGCCGCGGGCGCGGTTTCAACGGAAGGAGACTCCGCCGGCGCAACGTCCGCCGCTTCCGGACGGGCGGTTTCCTGCGGCGACGGCGCGCCGGCATCTGAAGCGCACTTGCAGCTGCTTATTGCGATTATGACTGTCGCCATAAGCAGCAGCGACATAAATGCACCGGTCTTTGTTCTCGTATTCATGAATTGCTCTCCATTAGTCGCACCAGCCTGTCAAGCTCTGGTTGAGCTATCACAACGCGGTCGGTTTCGAAACTGTTTCTCAAATCGCACGAATTTATCACGACCGCCCCCTGCACCTCGGCGACATGCGCCGAGAACGTGTCGCTTGCGAAAGCCAGCACCGGCGTGACATCCCCCTTCCAGCCGGCTTTTTCAAGCGCGGACTTTACGAGCGCGGCCTCCTTGCGAACCTGCGCGAGCGGCGAGCGCGACGGGAGCTGTCCGTCAAGAAGGATGTGGCCGTCTTCGATCGTGACGACGCCGCGCCAGTATTTCGTCTCTACTGCGTAGACGCCGGCAGGACCGGCGACGACATGATCCACATGCACGCCGCACGCGACGAAGTCGTTAAATACGTGATACTGGGCGGGCAGGCTCTTCAAAATGCCCGCGACGCGCTCCTCTCCCCGGGCGCCCTTGAAATAGCGTTCGACGTGGCGGGCCCCCTTGTATACGCTGGAGCCTATCCATGCGAGAGACGCCGCGACGGCGACGGCGCCCGCCTCAAGGTTCACGAACGCCGCGACTGCGGATGAAAAGCCGAGCGCGAAAACACCGGCGAACAGGGGCCAGAGCCCTGCGACAGTTCCCTTCACGCGGGCCCATTCGCCCGCCACTCCGTGGACTTCAGCCATAAACCCTCCTCAGTGTATTTGCAATGTCCGCCGCGCCAAGACCGAACTCTGCCTCAAGCTCGGCCTGCGAACCGTGCGGAATGAAAACATCCGGCCAGCCGAAACGCATATCTGCGCCGACAGCCTCGCCGAAGCCGCCTGCGACGCACCCGTTCTCGATGGAGACGATCTTCATGCCCCGCGACCGCTGGGCGGCGAGCCTTTCCGCATCGAACGGTTTGAGATAGCGGGCGTGGACGACCTCGCAGCCGCCCAGCATATGCGCGACCTCGTTCGCCTTGGACATCCAGTCGCCGGTGACCCACAGCGCGATCTTCGCATCCTCCGCAGATGCAGGCTCGGCGCACGCGGCGACGGCGCCCTTCGGATATCTTATAACGGTCGGCCCGCGCCTTTCCAACGCCTCGTCGAGCAGCCGCCGCATATCGTCCTCGTCCCTGGGCTGGCATATCGTAAGATTCGGCAGGCACCGCAGCATCGCCACATCGAACACTCCCTGGTGGGTCGCGCCGTCCGCGCCGACGACGCCGGCACGGTCGACGCAGAACACGACGGGCAGATTCGGCAGGCATACATCATGCATGACCTGGTCCACCGCCCTCTGGAGAAATGTAGAGTATACCGCGACCACCGGGCGCATGCCGCCTGCGGCAAGACCGGCCGCGAAGGCGACCATATGCTCCTCGGCTATGCCCACGTCGAAAAACCTGTCCGGAAACTCTTCAGCAAAGCCGCCGAGACCTGTCCCGTCGCACATCGCCGCCGTCAGCGCGGCCACGCGCCCGTCACGGCGGGCGACGGCGCGAACGGCGTCGCCGAACGCGTCGGACCACGTCCGCACGGCAGGCGTCGGCTTTTCCCCCGAGCGCAGATCGAACGGCCCGACGGCATGCCATCCGGCAGGGTCTGCCTCGGCGGGCCCGAAGCCGCGGCCCTTCCTTGTCAACGCATGAACGACTACAGGAAGTTTCTCGCCTTTCGCCTCCACGAACGCCGCGCGAAGCGCCGCAAGGTCGTGTCCGTCGACAGGCCCGATCCGTCTGAAGCCGGCCCTCTCGAACAATCCAGCGACAGAACACATCCCGACGCCGTTGTCGTTCAAAACGACGATCACCTTCTCGCGCGAGGACGCTTGACACGACAGCGCCTCAAGGCTGACACCGTTGCACATCGCGGCATCGCCGACGACCGCTACTACATGTTCATCCGTCCCCCTGCGGTCGCGGGCGGCCGCGAACCCCGTCGCGACGGAAAGCGCGACTCCCGCATGGCCCGCCACAGCCGCGTCGCACGGCGACTCCGACGGCAGAGGGAAGCCGGATATGCCGCCCAGCTTTCGCAAAGTGTCAAAACTTCCGTCGCGCCCTGTAAGCAGTTTCCACGCATACGCCTGGTGGCCCACATCCCAGACGACGCGGTCCTTCTGCGGCTCGAACACATCGGCGAGGGCCATCGCTATCTCTACAGCGCCGAGCGACGAAGCGAGGTGGCCGCCGTTTCTGGAAACCACCTCAAGCAGTCTTGCGCGAAGCTGCGCCGGGCTATCGAACACCCTCTGCGCCATCGCCTTTCTCCATGTTCTTGCGCTTCAAAAGCAGCAGGGGCGTCGAACCCTGTCCGAAATTCTCCTCGGTGACGACAAGGTCGTAGCGGCGCTTCAACAAGCCCCACAGCTCCATCTGTCGATCCATCGGCGTCTCCGAGCAGCGGGGAGCGGTTATGGCGAAGGCGTAGCCGCTCATCGCCGCTATTCCGCACGGAGCGGAATCGAGAAGCCTCTTCATTCCGTCCACATCAAGAAGAACCTTCTCGGCGCCTCTGTACGGAAGTCTTTCCCAAAGGCTGAAAGGTCCCATGGCCAGCTGGCGCGGAACATCGCGGCCGGTCTCGATCGCAAGATAGAGGTCTTGCGTGAGAATGTCCTTCCCGTCAGGATCGAGAGCCTTGATCTCCCGCGCGACCTCCCTGAGCTGCGCAAGCTCGCTCTTCTCCCTTACGACAGGCCACAGGCGGTCCTGTCCGCCGGTCGACCACTGCTGCAGAAGCGGGCTCCCGAAAGAACCGGCCCATGTCATGCCGAGCACTGCGAGCGCGACGGCGGCGGGGCGCGCATCAAGCCTTTCGGCGCATACGGCCGCCGCAACAGCCGCAAGAAGCCCCATCACAGGAACCTGATAGTCTTCGTAAGGCACGGGGGCGAGCATATGCACAGCGAAAACCGCCGCGAAACAGACGATCGCCAGGCGCAGAACCGTCCTGCCGCGGCCGGAGGCGCCGGACGCGCAGTCGCGCTTCCCCGAGACGCATGCATATACGCCGAGACCGGAGAGAACAACGACAGGCAGATACCATCGGACAAGGCGGCTTATTGAGCCTACGGCAAACACCATGTTGAATCCCGCGCGCCCGGCGTGATAAAACTGCGACGCCAGAAAACCGGGAAGGCACTGCGCCGTAAGGAACGGGCCGAACGAGACGGCCAGCCCCAGCGCGCCGCCAAGCCCGAAGAACAGCCAGTCGAGCCTGCCGCGCCCTTCACGCGCGCGCGGCATGAGAAGACCGAGCCCGACGACAGGCAGCATCACACCGAGGCTCATGCGCGTCGCGGCGGAGAAAGCGAGGCTAAGCCCAGCCGCGAACGCGAACGCCGCGCCTTCGAACGACAGCAGATAAAACCCCGTCGCAACGAACAGGCTCGCCAGCGCGTATGTCTTGGGAATTGCAAGATAGTAAAGGTGGTAGAGATTGCCGCAAAGCATCATCGCCGCGAGAAGCGCGGCGAGACCGCGCTTCTCCGGCCCGGCGAGCCGCCGCGCGAAAGCGGTGAAAAGCACTATCCCGGCGAGGCCGAAGGCAAGCGTAACGACACGACCGCCGAGAATCCCCCACTCCATCCAGAAGCCTCGCAGCGCCGAATACACAAGAGGCATGAGCGGCGCCTGGGTGAAGAAGAAGTCGCGATAGGGCATGTTCCCCTGCGCAACGAGATTCGCGGCGTAGAGATACCATCCTTCGTCCTGGTTGAGACCGCCGAGCCACACCGCCGCAGGGGCGAGCACGGCCAGAGCGAACGCAACTAGATGCCAGAACGGCTTCATCGTGCGCTTTTCTCTCCGGAGGCCTGCTGCTGGAGCCACGCCTCTATGAACGGCTGGATGTGACCGTCCATGACGCCGTTCACATCGCTCGTCTCATACTCCGTGCGCAGATCCTTGACCATCGTATACGGGCAGAACACGTAGGACCTTATCTGCGAACCCCATCCGTTCTCGGACTTCGCACCGTAAAAGCGGTCCATCTCGGCCTTCTTCTGGTCCTCGTAGTATTCGTAGAGCTGGGCACGCAGCATGTTCATCGCCTTTTCCTTGTTCATGTGCTGCGAACGCTCCTTCTGGCAGGCGACGACTATTCCCGTCGGCAGATGCGTAAGGCGCACGGCCGAGTCGGTCTTGTTAACATGCTGGCCGCCTGCACCTCCCGAACGGTATGTGTCGATCCTCAAGTCTTCATCCTTGATCTCCACGTCGATATCATCATTTATCTCGGCGACGGTCTCCATCGAGGCGAAGCTCGTCTGGCGGCGCTTGTTGGAATCGAACGGCGAGATGCGCACCAGGCGGTGGATTCCGCGCTCGGCCTTGAGCATGCCGAAAGCATAAGGCCCCTCTACCCGGAAGTACACATCCTTGAGCCCTGCCTCTTCACCCGGCTGCTGGTCGTACTCCTCGACCTTCCAGCCCTGGCTTTCGGCGTAGCGTATGTACATGCGGTAGAGCATCTGCACCCAGTCGCAAGCCTCCGTGCCGCCCTGCCCCGCGTGAAGCTTCACGAACACGTTGCAGGCGTCGAACTTGCCGCCGAGGAGCGACTGCATTCTTAGCTTGGAGAAGAAGTCATCGGCCTTGGCACACTCCGCAAGCGTGTCTTTGAGCGCGGCCTGCTGAGCGGCCCCGTCCTCCATCTCGGCGAGTTCGAGCATGACGCCCGCGTCTTCGACGGACTTCAAAAGGGAATCGTAGGGAACAACATATGCACGCTCTGCGTTGGTCGCGGCGATGACGTCGCGGGCCTTCGTCTGGTTGTTCCAGAAATCGGCTCCCGCCTGCAGAGCCTCGAGTTCCGCCAGGCGTCCGCGCCTCTCGTCTATCTTGATGTAGTCGGCCATCTCGCCGACCCTGCGCTTGAGATCGTCGATACGCTGGCGCACCTCCTCCGTCTCCAGAAGCTTCTCCTTCGCCTCTTCAGCCATACTGTCTAGCTCCTTTCAAACATCTCCGGCAAAAAAGAGAATCGTCCCCTTCGGAGACGATTCCCTTTTTGCACAACCGGCTGTTTACTTCTCTTCCTTCGTCTCCACCGTGAACTCTGGCCGTTTGCCGCGATACCACCACATCATTACCGGGGTGGCGATGAATATCGAGGAGTACGTGCCCGACACGACGCCGATCAACATAACCAGCGCGAAGTCGAAGATGGAGCCGTCGCCGAAGGCGAAGAGCGCCGCCACCGCGAAGAACGTCGTCACCGAAGTGATGACCGTGCGTCCGAGACAGGCGTTGATCGAGCTGTTGCATATCTCCACAAAGGTCGAGCGGCGGTCGTAGCGAAGCTTCTCGCGGATGCGGTCGAACACGACGACCGTGTCGTTCACCGAGTAGCCGATGATCGTGAGAAGAGCCGTGATCACGATAAGCGACACCTGACGCCCGCAGAGCGAGAACAGCCCGAGGGAGATGAGCGCGTCGTGGGCCAGGGCGACCAGCGCGCCGAGACCGAAGCCGAACTGGAAGCGGAAGCCGACGTAGAGGAGGATCGCGACGAGCGAGAAGATCACGGCGTAGGTGCCGCTCTTCTTGAGATCGGCACCTACCATTGAGCCGACTTCATCGACGGAGGCGGGCGTGATCTCGGCCTGCGGGAACTTCGCCTGCAGAAGCTTCGTCACATGGGCGCCGACGTCCTTGCCCTCGAGCTGGGCGCCCTTCTTCGTCTCGGCAGTCTCGCCGGTCTTGACGAGAAGCGTCGTGGAGCCGACACCCTCCTGATACTGGATCACGGCCGCATTGTCGAACTCGTTGAGCGCCGCGCGCACGTCGGCCACGGCGGGCTTCGCCTCGTTCTTGAGGTTGTAGACGATCGAAGTGCCGCCTGTCAGATCCACCGCGAGCACCGACGCGGGATTGGTGAGGCCGCGGACGGCGAACACCGCCAGAGCGACAGCGATGATCGCGAACGAACCGCCGACCGTGTACTTCATGGGCTTGAGGAAATCGAATCTAGGCTCCTTGAAGAACTGGCGCATCTTGAATGCCGTCTTGCGGGCGGGGTCGACGAGATGGTCAAGAACGAGGCGCGTGACCACCACGGCAGTGAACATCGAGATCACGACGCCTGCTGTAAGGGTGATCGCAAAGCCGCGCACAGGGCCCGTGCCGACGACGAAGAGGATCACACCCGTGATGATGGTCGTAAGGTTGGAGTCGAAAATCGCCGTGAACGCGCGGCCGTAGCCGTTCTTCACCGCGTCGCCCGCGTTGCGGCCGGCCTGGAACTCCTCGCGGATGCGCTCGAAGATGAGCACGTTGGCGTCGACCGCCATGCCGAGCGAGAGGACGAGACCCGCTATGCCGGGCATCGTAAGCACGGGGAGCTGCATTGAACCGCCGCCTCCCATGGAGGGATCGTGCGCGAAGACGCCGAGGATGTTGGCGACGAACACGAGCGCCGTAGGCAGAAGCGCGATGTCGAGGAAGAGCGCAATGTCGGCGACAAGGCCCGTAGCCCAGTAGTAGTAGAACATGAACAGCGCGACGAGCGCGAAGCCGAGGGCCGCCGCTACGACACCCGCGTGCTTGGCGTCCTCGCCGACGGTCGGCGAAACCGAAGTCTCGGCGAGAATCTTGAGAGGCGCAGGCAGCGCGCCGGCGTTGAGCTCGTTCGCGAGCTTGTTGGCGCTCTTGGCGTCGAAACGGCCGGTGATCTCGCCGCGGGAACCGATCTCGCTGTTGATCACAGGAGCGGAGATGAGCGTCTCGTCCAGGATGATCGCGAGCTGGCGGCCGCGGTCGGTCGGGTTCTTGGGCCCGTGGGCCTTGTAGTTGCGCGTAAGAGTTGAGAAGATGCGGCCTCCCTCGGCGTTGAGCGTGAAGCCGATCGAGAGCTGACCCGAAGTCGGGTCGCGCTGGACCGCCGCCGAAACGAGCGACTCGCCGGTGAGCTCGGTCTTGCGGGCGACGAAGTTAGGCGAATAAGTGCCGTCGCCGTTGTCCTCAAGCATGAAGCGGTAGCGCGCGTCGGGCGTCTCCCACGCGGCGATACGCGCGGCGTAGCCCTTCGTCTTGGAAACCTCGGCCCAGTTCTCGGCGCGGGCGTAGCCGTTGCCGCTCTTCTTGTAGCCCTCGGGGGCGACGTCCTTGGAGAGGAGCTTCGCGACGAGCTGGTCGTTCTTCGGATGGGTGAGGCGGAACTCAAGGAACGCCGCGCTCTGCAGATTGGCCTTGGCGGCCTTGCGGACCTCTTCATCGACGCCCGGCAGCTGCACGAGCAGGCGGTGGTCCTTCATTCCCTGTATCACCGGCTCGTTCGTGCCCATAGAGTCGACACGACGACGGATGACCTGGATTATACGGGCGTCGCAATCCTTGAGCGTATCCTGTATTTTCGCCTCGACCGCGCCGGGGGTGTTTGTTATCGACGGATTCGCCGCAATAATGGTTTCTGCGAGCTTGTCGGTGTCGACCCCCAAAGTGAAGGACGTCCCGCCCTTCAGATCGAGACCGAAGCGCAGCTTCTCGCTCGGCGGATTGCATACATATATGGACACGACGGCGATAAGCGCCAGAACGAGCCATTTCCAGATGTTGTTTCGAACCGTAGTTTCCTTTGCCATGTTTCTACCCTCTTTTGGGAAATTTTGAATGCGTATTTTATCAAAAACCGCAGCGGAAGTCTAGTGTCCCGCGCAGCACGGCGGCTAGCAGCAGCGTGTCGAGCGGGCGAGAGCCACCACCCAGACGCGCGACGCGCCCGCATCTTTCAGCACGCGGGCGGCCTCAGAGAACGTCGAACCTGTCGTCAATACGTCATCTACCACGAGCGCCGTCCTGCCGCGCACGCTCTCGGGCCGGACGACCGCGAACGTGTTCTTCACATTCTCGCGCCTGGCCGCCTCGGGAAGCGACGACTGCCGCGTCGCGCCTCCGCGACGCACAAGCACATGCGGGTCGAAGCGACGCGCTATCATCCCCGACAGACACCGCGCAAGCGGTTCGCACTGGCTGTACCCGCGGTCCCACCTGTGCAGCGGACTAGACGGCATCGGCACAACGAGATCCACCGCCGACACGTTGAAACGCGCGTGCATCGCCGCATCAAGCCAGTCGGCGAAATCATCCCTCAACCACAAATGGGCGTTGAACTTGAAGTCGAGCAGCATTCTTCGCGCGTCGCCGTCAAACCACAGGGCCGTAGCCGCGCGGTCGAAGAACGGACGGTTCCGCCGGCATTCTTCGCAGAGATACTCGCCGCCGAACCCCTCGACCGGCCGCGCGCAGACAGAGCAGCACCCCGTCTGCGCGACGAACGGCAGGCGCATGAGGCAGTCTGAACAGATGTGGCGCCCGCTCCTGTCGGAGGGGCGCAGGCACAGTTCACACCTTCTCGGCCAGATCAGGTCAGAAAAGCTTTCTCGGATATTCACCGGCGTCGACAAGCTTTCCTATCTCGGCCATGACGAACGGCTTGTCCTCGCGGTACGTGACGCCGAACCAGCTGGACTCCGTCGGCAGGACGCGGCATGTCGCCTTTCCTTCGTGGATAAGCTCGTCGACAACGAAAGGAATGTACCATTCGCTCTTCTCCTTCGCGCCGTTCTCGGCGAGCCACTTCGGAAAGCGCTGCTCAAGCTCGGCGAAAAGCTCGGGCGTGAAGCCCCAGAGGTTCATGGAGACGCGCGAATCGAGCGGGACTTTCACGGGCGAATCGGGGTTTTCGCGGTTCTCGGCCGCATCGCCCGCCTTGACGAGCTTGGTCATTTCGGTCACGGCTTTGAGCGAACCGTCGTCGCCGACGGTGCATATCCCGCGCGCGACCGACCCGTTCTCGGAAAGCGTGAGCTCAAGCTTGTAGCCGACCATCGCGAAATCCATCGGCTTCGCCGAGGCGAGGAACGCGCCGAGCTTGGCGAAAGCGTCGCGCCCGTAGAAATCGTCGGCGTTGATGACGGCGAAAGGCTCCTTGACGACATAGCGCGCGGCGCGCGTCGCGTGGGCGGTGCCCCACGGCTTGGTGCGGCCTTCCGGCACTTTGTAGGGCGCAGGCAGGTCGGTAATGTCCTGATAGCAGTATTCGACGGGGACCAGCCCCTCGTACTTCGCGCCGACCTTCTCCTTGAACTCGGCCTCGAAATCCTTGCGGATGATGAACACGACCTTGCCGAAACCGCCGCGCACCGCGTCGAAGACGGAATAGTCGAGAATCGCCTCACCCGAAGGTCCGACAGGGTCGACCTGCTTAAGTCCGCCATAACGGGAACCCATGCCTGCTGCGAGAACTACTAGTGTTGGCTTCATTTTTCTGGCTCCTTTTCTTTCTTTCCCGTCTGACGACGGTTGATGAGTTGTATTATACCATATTCTACGCAAACCTGACACGCGGGTCGAGCGCGGCGTAGAGAAGATCTGTCGCGAGATTGACGAACTGGTAGAGCAGCGCGCCGAGGACGACCACCGCCCTGACCACCGCCATGTCGGCGGAGTGGATCGCGTTTATGGAGACGCTCCCGAGACCGGGTATGCCGAAAAAACTCTCCAGCAGCAGCGAGCCCGTGAAAAGCCACGGGATTGAAAGCGACACATATGTGACGATCGGTATCAGCGCGTTCGGCAGAATGTGCTTCATCATGACCGACGCCTTCGAAAGCCCCTTCGCGCGGGCCGTGAGTACATACGGCCTGTACGACTCGTCGAGAATCGCAGTTCTGAAGAACCTCACGTCCGTCCCGAGCGACGAGACGATCCCGATGAGGACGGGCAGCACGAGAAACGCGGCGCTCTCGTAACCCCATACAGGGAAAAGCCCCGCCTTGTACGAAAGAAGGAACTGCCCGAGAAGGACCCACACCACATAGTTGACGCTCATCAGCACGGTTGAGGAGACGAGTATCGCCTTGTCGACCGCGCCGCCGCGGAACGCCGCCGACAGCATCGCGAGCATGAGCGCGACGGCCGTCCCGCCGAAAAGAATCGGCACTGTAAGCGAGAGCGACGGCCCCACGCCCCGCAGGAGGACGTCTTTCACCGGTTCGTTCATCTCTATGGAATAGCCGAGATCCCCCTTTGCGAAGCCGGCGACGAAAGAGACGAACTGGCTGTCGAGCGACCACACGAGCGGCTTGTCATACCCCCACTTGCGGTTGAACGCGGCGATTGATTCGGCGGTCGCGTTCTTCCCGAGCACGACCTCCGCCGGCGAACCGCCTATGACGTTGAAGAGCAAGAAGGCGAGCAGGACGATGCCGAGCGTTGTCGGCACGACCTCCGCAATCCTTCCAAGCGCATACTTCAGCATCCTGCCGCTTCCATGAGCCGCGCCTTGAGCGCCGACGGGTCGGTGCGGTCGAGGCGGGCGAGCGCACGCGCCCAGCGGTATGCGCCGGACCCGTTGGTGTCGAACGGACGGTCGGCGAACAGACCGTCGAACGCCCTTCTTCGCGCACGGTAGGAGGCCTGGACCTCCGCCACCTTCGCGGCGAGCGACTCGGCGTATTCCGTCGCGAACGCCGCGTAGTCGGTGACGAAAGCCTTGCGCGACTTCATCGGCTCGGCGTAGTCGGCGACGCAGTCGACAAGCTCGCGCTCGTACTCGACGAAGCTCCCCGCGTGGTCGGTCACGCGTATGGACGACGGCAGACCGTCTTCGCCGCAGAGCATGATTTCGTAACTGTGGTCGAACAGAATCTCGTTCGTCACGGTCGAACGGCGGCCGACGATCAGGTCGACCGCGGCGGCCGCGCCCAGGAGCCTGGCGAACTTGAGCGCGAAGGCCGGGTTGCGGTAGCGCGCCGGCGGTATTTTGTCGGTCGCGGTGCCGCGCACATACGGCCTCACGAAGCAGGCGGTCCTCACCGATATACCGTTATACTGGTTGTGGCCGTGATACTTCTCTGTCAAGTGGCCGAAGCCGATGCGTCGCGGCAGGTCCATGCCGAGCTGGCAGCACATGAGGCGGCGGTCGAGGATGTAGTCGGAGTATTCATCGGCCTCAAGCATCGCGCGCATGAGGTCCTTGCCTTCGTCGAGATGCTCCGCGACGCCCCACTTCTGAAAGCGAATGATCATCATCTTCGCCTTGTGCGCGCCTGTGTCTCGATACTGGACGATATAGATGCTGCCGCGGTGCCCGCTTGGGTTGGGCTTGCGCGAGAGCGAGCGCGCTATGCGGCCGATGTTGATGAAGTCCACGGCGCCGAACACGCGCGTGAGACTGAACATGAGCGCCTTCGCGCGGCTGTCGCAGAGGGCCAGCAGCTCAGGGTCCTGCGTGCGCGCGGCCTCTTCATACGTCTCGTCGAAGATGAGTTCGCCGTTGTCTATCCGCGCGCCGGGGAGCCACTCGATCTGCCGGTAGAACTCCGCGGCGATTCCGCTTACAAGCTCGCGCTCGTCCGCGGCGGTGTCGTTGGTCTGGCGCGTGATCGTCTGGCACATCGCATTGCGCCAGTCGTAGTTGGCCGTAGACTCGTCGCGCAGCTCGGGCGGGATGCTCGCGCGCCACTCGGTGGCGATCTTGTCGACCGCACGGCGCAGCTCGGCGTCGCTCAGCTCCGCGAGCGGCAGAGCCTTGAGCGCCTTCTTGGTCTCTATCGGCGTCGTCGACGGGAAGAGGTCGATCTCGGGATGGCCCAGCCTGTTGCGCTGGTTGAGGCCGTTCACGATCTCCTTGATCTGCCTGCGGTAGTCGACGTCCGACAGCTTCACCGCCTCGGAATATCCGCCTGCCGTGAGGAAGCGCGTTCCGGTCGCGCGGTTGTAATAGTAGACGGGAAGGCAGTCGATCGACACGCGAGAGCGCTCGATAAGCGCCGTCATGTCGTCTTCGGATATCGGATGGCGCGCCATGCGCCAGTTCTCGCCGCGCTCGCAGAGAGCCGAGCGCACCTTTATGGAATGTGTGTTGAGGAAGCGTATCTGGCGCTTGGACGCGAACTCCCTCAAAGCCTCGTCCGCGCGGAGCGCGAGGTCCATGCGGTCCGGGTCGGGGCGGATGAGGATCGCGTCTTCCGTGAAGATGAGGTCCACCGACTGCGCGATCTCCTCCTCTTCCTCCTCGGGGGTGAGCGGGGGCCTGCCTTCCGCCGCGAGCCGGGAGTTTACATAGTCAAGCCACACCATGCGCTGCATGGCGTGCACGCCCTTCTGCGTCACGAGACCGGGCGTTCTGAAGAACATTGTACCAATGCGGCTCAGCGGGTTGCCGGCCGAATCCTTGGCAAAAATACTGTCACCTATTATATGCATGGGCGGAATTATACCAAAAACGCCGCCCGTCTGCCGAACGCCCGCGCCGCCGCACCCTTATCCCGGATTTTCGCTGC